>DATGIH010000330.1:0-24621 GCA_035295865.1 Bryobacteraceae bacterium | reverse complement strand
AGCGTAGCGGCTGTTGTGAGAATGATGAAAAACATGACGAGGTTCGAAATGAACATTCCGGTATACACGTCTTGCCTTGCCACTTTTAACTCCAGGTCGGTCGCGCCGGCGCGTTGCTTCACGGTCGCTCTGCCGAGCTTGCGCTCTTCCTCAACTTCTTGTGCGGCCTGCCAAAAGAAAAGGTAAGGAGAAATCGTAGTGCCCAGAAGTCCTACCAGAACAGACATCGAAGCTCGGCTCCACTCCACGTGCGGCACAAAAGTCCCGCGAAAAACTGCGGACCAATCCGGATTCGCCAGGAACGCCGTGATTACGTACGTGAACAAAACCAGCGCCAGCCATTTAAACACTTGTGCAATCAGGTGGTAGGAGGTCCAGATCAAAAGAACAGCGATGAAGAGTGCGAAGAACGGTGTCCAGAAATAGGCCGAAATGCCGGTTCCCATTTCCATAGCGCTCGCCATGCCGCCGAGGTCCGCGCCGATGTTGAAGACGTTTGCGACAATCAGCAGCGCGCAAGCCGGCCACAACACCCAGCGCGAATAGCGTGCGCGAATCGCCCCTCCCAGCCCGCGACCCGTTACCATCCCAAGTCGCGCGCACATCAGTTGCACAGCCGCCATCAGGGGGAAAGAAACCAGCGCGGTCCAGAGAAACGAATATCCAAAAGCAGCTCCCGCGACTGAGTAGGTGGAGATGCCCGACGGGTCGTCATCCGCGGCGCCCGTCACCAGTCCGGGTCCGAGGTTTCGTAGGAAACGCTTAACGAACCCGCGCTTTTTCACTGTTTAAGAGACTTCTCCACGCCTTTAAGAGACTCCGCTCACTCCGGATTCATGTCATTTTGCCGTTCGATGAAAGAATGCAGTGCCCGGGACGTCTAACCAACGAGGAGCACTGCATGAGCTTAAGCGAAACTGCGACGCGGACGGGCGAAACGTTGTCCCGCGCTCAGGAACAAGTAAAAGACCTCGGGAAAACCGCTGTCGACAAGTTAGATGAGGCTCGGGTTGGAACCGCGGAAGCACTCGAATCCGCGGCAAGCTCGGTCCGCACGAAGGGTCGTAGCGGAGCGAAAAAGATCGAATCCATGTCCGAACAAGCCGCGGAAACCCTGGATTCTACAGCGCAATACATGCGGGCCCAGGATGTCGGTACGATGCTCGGCAATCTGAAACTCGCAGTCGGAAGAAATCCGGGCGCGTACCTGCTTTTTGCGGCGGGCGTTGGATTCCTGGCCGGCGCGGCGATTCGCCGCGGCAATTCCCGGGAACACGCATGAACAAAACTCTCGGCATCATCCTGATCGCGCTAGGGCTGGTCGGATTGGTATGGGGTGGCTTCAGCTACACCACACGCGAAAAAGTGGCCGACATTGGGCCAATTCATGCCACGAAAGACAAGACGCATAATGTTCCGCTTCCGCCGATCCTGGGCGCCGTTGCCCTGATCGGCGGCGTGGTGTTGCTTGCGTCCGGCAAAAAAGCGTAACCGGATTATTGCGGGTTGACCCACCCGATGGGATCATCCATGAGTGTCTGCGCTTCGCCTGGTCCCCACGTGTTCGGCTCGTATTCGTGAACCGGAGTGACGTCGCCGAGGATTCCCTCGACGATCCGCCACTGCGCTTCGATGCCATCCTCGCGCGCGAATAACGATTGGTCACCGTGCAAAGCATCCCCCAAAAGTCTTTCATACGGCATCATTTCGTCCGGACGCTCATGCCGCGCGATCATCTCCACATCTTCGCCTTCCATGCGCTCGCCCGCTGACTTGACGCGCATTCCCAGGGCGATCACCACCTCGGGACTTAATCGCAAGCGCAGCCGATTGGGCAACCCTCGCTCGTTTTCGTCGAACGTCTCGCGTGGAGGGCGTTTGAAATTAACGATCACTTCGGTTATCGTCACCGGAAGACATTTGCCAGCGCGAATGTAAAACGGCACTCCGGCCCAGCGCCAGGTATCGATAAACAGCCGGACGGCGGCATAGGTTTCGACCTTGGAATCCGGCGCCACGCCTTTTTCGTCGCGATAGCCCTTGAACTGGCCGCGCACAACATCGGAGGGCTGGAGCGGTTTTACGGCTTTCAGCACGCGCGCTTTTTCATCGCGAATCGGATCGCATTCTTCGCCGGTCGGCGGATCCATCGTAAGGAAAGCCAATATCTGGAAGAGATGGTTCTGGATTACATCTCGAATCGCCCCGGCTTCCTCATAGAACTGCCCGCGGCCCTGCACGCCGAAATTCTCCGCCATCGTGATTTGCATTGAGCGGACGTACGTGCGATTCCAGAGCGGTTCCAGAAACAGGTTCGCGAATCGCGTATACAGAATATTTTGAACCGGCTCTTTACCCAAGAAATGATCGATCCGGAAGATCGCCGATTCCGGAAAAACGCCATGCAGGATTTTGTGCAACTCGCGCGCCGAAGTAAGATCGCGTCCAAACGGTTTCTCTACCACCACGCGAGCATCTTTGGCAGATCCCGATTTCGCCAGCCCTTCCGCGACTTGAGCGAATAGGCTCGGCGGAATTGCCAGATAATGCAGCGGCCGTTGCGCACTCCCCAGCGCTTGCTTGATTTCCGTGTAGGTTTGGGCGTCGCGATAATCGCCATCCACGTATTGCAGCAAAGACAACAGCTTCGAAAATGCGGCTTCATCTACGCCGCCATGCTGCGTGACGCTGTCGCGCGCACGGGCTTTGAGCTGATCCAGGTTCCACCCGGCTTTCGCCACGCCGATGATCGGGATGTTCAGATTGTGACGCTTGACCAACGCTTGCAGCGCCGGGAAAATCTGCTTGTAAGCGAGATCGCCGGTCGCACCAAAGAACACAAGTGCATCTGATTCGGAATTGTCCATGCTGAGTGTTGTGGCAGGTCTCCTTGGTTAGATGCTTGTGCTAGCCTAGCGTTTCAACGATGAGCGTAGCGAAGACCAGATGAAACGGCGCCGCGAAAAACACAAAACCACGCGCAGCGGTTGGTTGCGCGCGGCCGTTCTTGGCGCCAACGACGGTATCCTTTCCACCGCGAGTCTGGTGTTGGGGGTCTCAGCCGCGCACGCCAACAAAAGCAGCACGCTGCTGGCCGCTGTTGCTGGATTAGTCGCCGGTGCCATGTCGATGGCCGCTGGTGAGTACGTGTCCGTGCACTCGCAGAAAGATATCGAGAAAGCAGACTTAGAAGTGGAACGCAAAGAGCTGAAAGCGGACTCCCAGGGCGAGCACGAGGAACTCGCCGCCATCTACGTCTCGCGCGGGCTCACGCCGGCCCTCGCCAAGCAGGTTGCGGATCAGTTGATGGCGCACGATGCCTTGGGTGCGCACGCGCGCGACGAACTCGGCATCACGAAAACTCTGAGCGCCCGCCCGGTCCAGGCCGCTTTGGCATCCGCCGCGGCGTTCGCGGTAGGAGCCGGCATGCCGCTGGTAGTGACTGCGCTCACCCCTGACACCGCCTTGCTCTACGTGGTTTCCGGCACCTCCCTACTTTTTCTCGCCTCACTCGGGGCGATCGCCGCGCACGTCGGCGGCGCGAGCATGCTCACCGGCGCCGCTCGTGTCACGTTCTGGGGAGCGCTGGCTATGGGGCTTACCGCAGGCGTCGGAGCACTGTTCGGAACCGTCGCCTGATCAAACACCTTTGCGGAAACCCGCGTCCGTTTTGCTCTTCACGTCAATCGAAAGGGAGCCATCCGGATTCACCGGCTGCTCCGCCGCCCAGGCTACCGTCCGAAACACATCCGGACGAATCTCAAGTTTTGCCGAGAGTTGAATTTTCCCTACGTAATCCGCCGGCAACTGAAATGCGCCCAGCCGGATTCCTCCGCCATACGGATGTCCCGCATCTAGCGCACCGCGCAGCTTTAGTTTTCCGTCCGGACTATCGAGATGGAGCCAGAGCACGCCCGGCACCGCTGCGACGCCCCGGTTCGCCACCGCTACGATCAACTCCGGCGCGCCATAGCGTTTCCGCTGCCAAACCCACGCCGGACGCAGCCGGTATCCGAGATTCGCTCGCAATCGCTCGAACCCGCGCGGATATTTCCGGTTGTACGCCGCGAGATTATCCGCTTCGGTCCAGAGCGCCCAGTAGTTGGTTTTGATGTCCAGCACATGCAGCATGTAATTTTCGAGCGTGTTTACGCCGGCTTCGTCCAGCTTCAATTTGGCCGCGTCATACTCTCGAAAATATCCGTCTTCCAGAATCGTCGCCAGCCACGGCGGACGATTCGCCAACGCTTCAATCTGAATCGGTTCTTCCACGATGATGCTGTCAGACCGCAGCCATGCGCCCGCGCGTACCGCGTTGTCCAACACCTGCCGATTCCCCACATTGCTGATATCCGGCTGCGTGTTTACTGCGAGCGGCGTCCGTTTCCAGGTTTGAAGCTGCCGCGCCGTCATCTCGACGAAGGTGCGTTCGGCGGTCGAATAGTCGGGAAACGGATTCGGATGATCACCCGTGTGCCCCTCGCCCCAGAAGCCATACTGCATCAGATCCATCCACTCGATCAGCGGATCGCCCTCAAACTTCGCGGCCAGCAAATCGTTCAGCTCGGCGAAGGCTTTTTGAAATTCCGGATGATCATAGCGCGGCTCGATGTACTCGCCGGATTTCCTGGGAATCTTCCCGATCTTCACCAGCGGAATCTTCGAACGCAGAAATTCGGGAAGCGCAAGTTGCTCCGGTTGAAACGCTTCATTCGAGAGCTGGATTCGAAACGCCACGCGCAGCCCGTACTGCTTCGCCGCGGCGAGCGTCAAATCCCAAACGGGATCGAGTTCCAATTTACCCGCACGTTTCTGCACATTGCGCCAGTCGCCCCGGATATAGAGGACATCCACGAACGGCAGACTCGCCATCTTTTCGACATGTTGCTCGAGTGTCTCGCGGCCCGCTCGCGCCGCTAGCGATGGACCACTCTCCTCCCACGTGTAGCCTACTAATCCCAGCCCTGGATTGCGCACGGGTTTTTCTGACGGCGTGGTGAACAACACGGTCTGCCATCCGGCATCCTGATCGATGTCGAACGGCCCCTGATTCAGCCGCTCGCGCACCGGTGGTCCGCCACCAAAATCGAAACCCTGCCAAAGATGCGCGGGAACATCGGCGCGCGCGGACAAAGCCGGAAGCGCCGCAGCGCCTTTTAGCAAATCTCTTCTTTTCATGGCAGTATCAGGCCGGAATTGACAATCTGGGATTTTTGCTCGAAAGTAATCAAAAGAAGCATATCGAAAGAAAAAGAAAGAGTCAATGATTTCCTTCGTCCGCACTTCGCTCGCGTTCCTGCTGCTGGTGTCCTGCTGGGCGGAGCGCCCCGGCGATTTCCGCATCATCGGTCCCGGCGGAGGTGGCGCGCAGTACAATCCCACCGTCAGCCCGCAAGATCTCAACACGGTTCTGATCTCCTGCGACATGACCGGCGCTTACATCACGCACGATGGCGGAAGATCCTGGCGAATGTTCAACCTTCGCGGGACGGTGAAATTCTTCGCCTTCGATCCGCAGAATCCGAAAACGATTTACGCCGAAGTCACTGGATTGTGGCGCAGCGCCGACGACGGCGTCACGTGGAAGTTGCTGTATCCGAAACCGGCCACAGTGCGCGGAATTCAGATGAGCGACGATCACGCGGACGAAAGCATTGTAGCCGACCCGAATCCGCTGGGAACGATTGTCGCGCTGGCGATCGATCCCACTGATTCCAAAGTGCTGTACGCCGCCGCGGCCGGCGAGAATAAACAAGCGGCGCTCTTCATTTCGCACGATTCCGGCGAAAACTGGGTACGTCAGGCGACTCTCGCGGAAGCTCCTCGCCACATCTGGGTGGATCCGAATTCGCCCGCGCAGTCGCGAATCATTTACGCCGGCGGTGCACACAATGTCAGCCTGGTGTCAGGCGGAAACGTCGAGAACCGTCCTACCCCCGCTCAGTTTACGGATATCACGATGGGGTTTGAAGCGAACACGCGCGTGATATACGCCGCTTCAAAGCAGGGCGGATTTGTTTCCGTCGACTCCGGCAAAACCTGGCAGAAATGCGCGCTGCCGGGTTCCGGCGCCGACGTGCGCGCCGTCGCAACCAGTCTGCATCATCCGCAGACTGCTTATCTCTCCTACAGCCGGCTCCAACTCGGCGGGAAATCCTGGATGGGTGTGGCGAAAACATCGGACTCCGGGCGAACCTGGTCGCTCGTTTGGAAAGATTCCAACGTTCCCGGATCGAATGTGCACGATGCTTGGGTGGACAAGCGATTCGGTCCCGGATGGGGCGAGAATCCGCTAACAATGGGAGCGGCGGATCAAGACGCGAACGTCGCCTATGGAACCGATCTCGGCCGGACCATGCGCACATCGGATGGCGGAGCGACATGGGAGGCTCTTTATTCGCGGGAAGAATCCGCCGCGACTTGGACCACGACGGGACTCGACGTAACCACGACGTATGGAATCCACTTCGATCCGTTCGATCCCAAGCGCCAGTTCATCACTTACACCGACATTGGACTATTTCGCAGCGAAGATGGCGGCAAATCCTGGCTTGGTTCCACCGAAGGCGTTCCGCGCCAGTGGGTGAACACGACATATTGGGTAGTTTTTGATCCAAAGGTACGCGGCCGGATGTGGAGCGTCAACAGCTACACGCACGATCTGCCGCGTCCGAAAATGTTCCGCCATAATTCGGTGCTGAATTATAAAGGCGGTGTCTGCCGCAGCGATGATGGCGGAAAAACCTGGGTGAAGTCGAACGCTGGCATGGAGCCGACCGCGCCCACGCATATCTTGCTCGACCCAACCAGTCCGTCGGATGCTCGCGTTTTGTACGTCGCGGCATTTGGCCGAGGCGTTTACAAGAGCGTGGATGACGGAAAAACCTGGACGCTCAAGAACAACGGCATAAAACAAAAAGAGCCGTTCGCGTGGCACCTGACGCGCGATGCGTCTGGCACGTTGTACGTGGTTATCGCGCGCAGGTCCGAGGACGGAAGCATCGGCGGTCCCGGCGATGGTGCGCTCTACAAATCCACCGACGGCGCCGAGACCTGGACTCCGGTGCAATTGCCGGAAGGTGTGAACGGTCCGAATGGATTGGCGGTCGATCCGAAAAATCCCGAGCGGCTTTATCTGGCCGCATGGGCGCGCGCGCAAGGGCTGCACGGCGAAGGCGGCGGGATCTATTTGTCCGAAAACGGAGGCAAAAGCTGGCGCCAGGTTCTAGATCACGACCAACACGTGTACGATGTGACCGTGGACCAGCGCGATCCGAAGATTCTTTACGCAGCGGGCTTCGAATCGTCGGTGTGGCGATCCGCTGATCGTGGCGAACACTGGACGCGCATTCCCGGATTCAATTTCAAATGGGGCCATCGCGTGATTCCCGATCCCGCCGACGCCAACAAAATTTACGTGACCACGTTCGGCGGCAGCGTGTGGCACGGCAGCGTCAATGGAACAGCGCGTCCAGTGGATATCGCGACGCCCGAAATGGAGCCGGGGCGATGACGCGGCGTGATCTTCTCTCGATCGCGGCGGCGGCCGCGCTTCCCGCGAACGCGCAGCAAGCAAAACCAAAGGTGGTCGGCTATCGCGAATACGCAAAGTGTTTGCCCGACGCGATTCGAGCTCTCGCCGCCGAAACGTACAAGCGGCGCGTCGCTCAGATCGGAAAGTTGACCACTCCCGCCGCGATTCGCGCTCGTCAACAATGGGCGCGCCAAACGTTTTGGAAGCTCATCGGTGGCATGCCCGATCGGACGCCGCTCGAAACCCGCACCACCGGGTCGTTTGAACGCGAAAAATATCGTGTGGAAAAATTGGTGTACCAAAGCCGCCCCGGCGAGTGGATCTCCGCCAATCTTTACATCCCGAAAAATGCGCAACCGCCATTCCCGGGCGTTCTTTTCCAAATGGGACACACCGACAATGGCAAAGCCGGCGACACGTATCAGCGCTGCTGCCAGGGTTTGGCGCAACTCGGATTTCTGGTGCTGGCCTTCGACCCAATGGGTCAGGGCGAGCGCATCGCCTACCTGCGATCCGAGGGCAACTTGACGCGCCTGCCTTCCGCGGACGATGAACATACGAAAGCCGGCATGCAGATGCTGCTCGTCGGCGACTCCGCGGCTCGCATGCAGACGTGGGATGCCGTCCGCAGTCTCGATGTCTTGGCTTCGCACCCGATGGTGGATCCAAAACGGCTGGCATCCACCGGACAATCGGGCGGCGCAACGATCACCATGTTTCTCGCGGCCGTGGATGATCGTCTGGCCTGCGCCGCCGTGTCCTCCGGCAACACGGAGAATTTCGCCTGCGCCAATTTCCATCCGCCAGGATCGGTGGATGACGCCGAGCAGGATCTCGTTGGTGCTGGACCGCTCGGCTTCGATCGCTGGGATTTGCTGTGGCCCATCGCCCCGAAACCGTTGCTGGTTCTTACCAGCGCCAAGGATTCTTTCGGGACGTACTCGCCGAATTACGAAGACAACGGTCTCGAAGAATACGGCCGTCTGGATGGCGTGTATCGCGCGCTCGGGAAACCGGATCATCTGTCGCGATTCGAATCGCCGCTCCCTCATGGCATGTCCTACGTGATGCGGCTCGAAACATATCGATGGCTATCGCGCTGGTTGCAGGAAGGCCGAAAAGTGGATGAGGAGCCGCCGGTCGCGCCTGAACCGGACAAGATGCTCTGGGCAACGGAAACGGGCAGCGTGGTTCGTTCATTGAACAGCAAAACGCCCGCACAATCGTCGCGGGAAACTGCTGCTTCCATCGCGACGCCAGAGAAGCCCAACGATCTGCGAAAACTGCTCGGGATCGCCGCGCCGGCCGCGAAACCAACTCTGCGCCGGCTCAGCCGCGTGCCGTCGCGCCATTGCGAAATCCTGGCCGTCGAGGTTCCGACAGGCGATCCAGTATGGGTCCCTGCCTGGATTTTCGTACCGAAACAAGCCGCCCGGCGATTGTTGATTGTCGCCGATCCGCATGGCCGCAACGCCTCTTGGCAGGAAGGCGGCCTTTATCAACGACTCGCGGCGGAAGGCACCGTGGTTTGTGCTCCCGATCTACGCGGCATCGGGGATCTGCGTCCCGAATACAGCGCCGGATCGCCCGGCTACACAGGCCCGCGCGAGAGCGAAACCGATTATGCGTGGGCATCCCTGATGCTCGGCCGGAGTTTGCTCGGACAGCGTGTATTGGACCTGTTGGCGTTGATCGAAGCGCTAGCGACCGCCGAGTGGGGCACAGCTCCGCTACTCGCCGCGCGCGGACAACTCACGGTGCCGGCTCTCTGCGCCGCATCTCTCTTGTCGAAAGTGGGCGGGCTTTATCTTGCGGATCATCTGCTGAGTTGGCGAAGCCTGGCGGAGACCGAAAACTATCAGCACCCATTCGCGAACTTCATTCCGGATGTTCTGCGATCCACCGACTTGCCTCAGATCGCAGCCACCATCGCCCCTCGCAAAATCGTTCTCGCAGGTGTTCTGGATGGTGCGGGAAAATCGCTGACCGCCGCCGGCGCTAAACGCTTGTACACAAGTTCCAACATCGAAATTCGACAGGAGGCCGCGTGGGACTCCGACGCCTTGTCTTCGTTCTAACGCTCGCGCGTCTGATCGCGGCGCAAACCACAGTCGTACATCCCAGGCTGATCGACAACATCCTCGTCAATCCCGGCATGGGCATCCAGACGTTCCAGCGCTACAACGGCGACGCTTTGAACGAGGGCGTGAAATGGTCCGAAGAAGGGCCGATCGAAACTCCGGTCGCGCCACAAAATCCGGTCGACTTTCCGAAGAGCACCATTTCCTACTGCCGCTGGTTCTGGGAAACCATCGAGCCCGAACAAGGCAAAGTCCGGTGGGAAATTTTGGATCGCGCGCTCTCCGACGCCGCCAAGCACGGCCAGCAACTCGCCATCCGTCTGATGCCGTATGACCAGAAACATGCGCTGCCCGTCTGGTATCAGAAGTCGGGTGCAAAACGCATCAATCGCGAGGGCGAGAAGATCTGGGAGCCGGATTTTAGCGATCCGCTCTATCTCAAATACTGGGGCGCGCTGGTAAAAGAAGCCGGCCGCCGCTATGACGGGAATCCGAATCTCGACACCGTGGATATTTCCTCCGTCGGATATTGGGGCGAAGGCTGGAGCGATTTCATGCCCGCTTGGCAGGTAGAAAAGAAACTGATCGACATCTGGATCGCCGCCTTTCCAACCACCCATCTACTGATGAATTTCGATGAGCCCGAAGCTCTGCATTACGGCACGCAGCACGGCGCCGGCTGGCGCTTCGATTGTGTGGGCGACATGCGTGCAAATTGGGCGCACATGCTGGATTTTTATCCCATGCAGATCGTGCGTGCAGGAATCGAAGATGTTTGGAAGCAGGAACCCGTGTCGATGGAAACCTGCGGCGTGCCCGAATCCTGGAAGCGCTCGGGCTGGGACGTCCATTACATTCTGCGCGAAGCTCTGCGTTGGCACGTCACTTCGCTCAATGTCAAATCGAGCGCGATCCCCGCGGATTGGAAATCCGCTTTTGACGAATTCCAAAAGCGCATGGGCTATCGCCTGGAACTCCGCCGCTTCGAATATCCAACCACCGTTCGGTCATCCAGCGAGATGGCGATTAAAATGTGGTGGGTAAATTCCGGCGTCGCGCCTGTCTATCGTCCTTACACTGTGGCTGTGTCAATTGCCGATCAAGTGATGGAGGTTCCCGCCGACCTCCGGAAATGGCTTCCAGGCGACGCGCTGGTGGAAGAAACGATTCCGTTACCGGCGATCGCGCCCGGCGAACATCGCATCCGCGTAGCATTACTCGATCCTCGCACTCGCCAGCCCGCCATCCAGCTAGGAATCGCCGGACGCGCCAACGACGGCTGGTACGACCTGGGTTCGATCACCGTAAACTAAGCAACGATCACTTCGACGCCTTTGCTCCGGAACGCTTCAAGCGTCTCCGGACGCACGCGGTCGTCCGTAATAATGCGCCGGACGCTGTCGATCGCGCCAATCACCGACAAGCTGCGCCGCCCGAATTTGCTCGCGTCGGCCACCACCGTCACTTCGTGCGAATTGCGCATCATATGCGTATTGAGCATGGCTTCCAGCAGATCGGGAGTCGAGTAACCAATTTCCGGATCCAATCCGTCCACTCCCAGGAAAAAATGATCCGCGTGCAATTCCGATAAGAACCGCTCCGCCTGAGGGCCCACGAAGGATCCGGACACGTGACGCATGACGCCGCCGATCATGATCACCGAAATGTCCGGCGCGTCAATAAACTCGTCGGCGATATTCAACGCGTGCGTGATCACGGTCAGCGATTCCAGATTAGTTTGCTTGAGTGCGCGCGCGATTTCTACCGTTGTTGTGCCCGAATCCAATATCACAGTCTGATGCGGACTCACCAGCTTCGCCGCCGCTCTTCCGATACGCGTTTTCTCTGCGTGATAAATGGTCTTCTTGATATTGAGCGGAAAATCCTGATGCGGCTCCTGCGGCAGCATCGCGCCCCCGTACGATCGCACCAGGATGCCTTTCTCCGCCAACTGTTCCAGGTCCCCGCGCAGGGTCACGGCCGAAACGCCGAACCGGCGGACCAAATCGCCCACCGAAACACGGCCGTCGTTCTTCAACAGTTTTACGATCTCGCGGCGTCGTTCTCCCGCCAGCAGATGAGGGCGTTTACCGGACATTCAGTCTCTCAGTGTAAGTCAGCAGCGGCAGCGGTGGAATCTCGCCCGTCAGCGGCGCAAGCCAGGCCCGGAAGGCCGGCATGTCGCTCGAGGGTTGCGCTGGAAGCCATTCTGGGGGAAACAGCCGCTCGTGCCCGGCCACTTTCGCCAGAGGGACGAGGCCCGTGGTGCAAACATAATCGGGGCCCGGCTGGCGTTCCAACGCAATCATCTTTCCCGTCACGCCGTCCAACGCTGCGCGAACCGCTGCACACCCACACTCGCGCGCTTCCGCCCGATCCACGGTCGCTGCGAGCGCGGAGCTCGATCGGCCTAGCAGTCCTGGCTTCTCACTGCGCGCGCTGATCTTCAAGGTCTTTGACAAACGCTGCGCGAGAACATGCGCGAGATTCAGCGCAAGCGGCGCGCGGCTGGATGCCCGCGTATCGGCTCCGAACGGTTCTCCATTTTCATCGAGCTGTCCTTCGCACACAGCAATCACGGCACGGCCAAAGCGGCCATGGCATTCTTCCACGTCGGCCGCTAACTGCTCGAACGGCAGACGCCGCTCCGGCATGTAAATGAGATGCGGCGCGTCATCCGGATGACAGCGCGCTTGAATGGTCGCAGCGGCCAGCCATCCCGCATTGCGTCCCAGGATTTCCACCACCGTAATTCCAGGCAAAGCACGATTGTCCGCGCCGATATCGCGCACCGCATATCCGAAGAATCGCGCCGCCGATGCATAGCCTGGACTGTGATCGGTTCCCGCCAGATCGTTATCGATCGTCTTCGGCACTCCGATTACGCAAGCTTCAAAGGAGGACGCGCGAATGGCTTCCGAGAGCCGCAGCGCGAGCTCCATGGTGCCGTTCCCGCCATTCAGAAACACGTAACGAATGTCCTTCCGGCGCAGCACCGCCAGCATCGTTTCGAAATCCGGCTCCGTAATTTTGGCGCGCGATGATCCAAGCACGGATCCGGGCGACGTAGCGGCTCGATCCCAAAAGGATTCACTCTCGGCAAGAAGATCGGCGAACTCTTCTTTGAGAATGCCGCCGGCACCGCCGAGCGCGCCCAAGAGTTTTCCGATTCGAGCGGCACGGCACTCCCCCACGATTCCAGCCAAGCTCGAATTCAAAACCGTGGTCGGTCCGCCGCCGTGTAAGACCAACGCATTTCCTCGAACATTCATCGGCGAGCTCGTTCTGCGATTATACCCTACCATTCCTTTCGATCTCTTGCTAAAATCGTCTTTTGATTTCGTTTTTCCGGAGGATGAATTGCCCGAAGTGAACGCCACCCGTGTCGGCGGCATCGGCGAAGTGTTTCTCGAAGCCGCTGATTTGGTGAGACAAAGTCAGGAGCAGCAGGAACGAGACGGGTATTTTCACACCCTTCAGGAGATTTTACAACAGCCTGCCACCTGGCTCGATAGCGCGGAACGGATGCTCGCGAAAACGGATGAATTATCCGGTCGTTTAAAGGGCATCCTGTCGCTGGCCCTCACCGGATCGGGAAGTTCCGAGTACGCCGGAGCGTGCGTGCGGCTGGCTCTGCAAGACGCGCTCGGCGTCGCGACTGCAACCATAGGTGGTGGCGCGCTGCTCACGCACGGAGCACGAGTGATTCCTCCGGAGCGCCCGGGCCTCATGATCTCGCTGGCACGGTCGGGCGACAGTCCGGAAAGCGTCGCCGCTGTTTCCCGGATGCTCGATGCAGAACCGCAGCTTCGTCATCTGGTGATCACCTGCAATCGCGAGGGTAGGCTCGCCACCACTTACAAGAACGACGCGCGAGTGCAGGTCATTGCGCTCGATGAGCGTACCAACGATCGCAGCCTGGTGATGACTAGCAGTTTTACCAACATGGTGATCGCCGCTCGAGCGTTGGCGGTCTTGAAGACCCCGGAAAAATATCGCGCGCTATGCCGCGACCTGAGCCAACGCGCAAAGAATCTGCTGGAAACTCGGATTCCACTTCTAGCCCGATTGGCCAACGAAGATTTTGGCCGCGCGTTGTATCTCGGAAGTGGATCGCGGCATGGCGCCGCGCGCGAAGCTTCGCTCAAGATGCTCGAGATGACGGCCGGCCGCGTGATCGCGTGGAGCGAAACCTATCTTGGACTGCGCCATGGTCCGATGAGCCTGGTGCATCCGGATACGATCGTGGTGTGTTTTCTCTCTTCCGATCCCCAGATTCGCGGCTACGAGTCCGATTTGATTCGCGAGCTCAACCGCAAACAACTCGGATCGGCCAAACTGATCTTCGGTGAAAATGTCCCGCGCGATTTGGCCGGTCCCTCGGACGTCGTGCTCGAATGCGCCGGCTCGACGCCGCTCACCGACGAAGATTGGCCGGTGCTCGACGTCGTCGTCGGACAAATCCTCGCGTTTTTCCGTTGCCGCAAAGAAGGATTGCAGCCCGATTCACCCTCCAGCGACGGCGTGATCCAGCGCGTGGTTCAGGATTTCGCTCTGCACGGGACGGAGAACGCGAGTTGAAGATTCTGATCGCCGGCGAGCTCAATCTCGATCTCATTCTTCAAAATTATCGGAGCTTTCCCGCTCTCGGCCGCGAAGTCCTGGTGGAAGACGTCACTCTCACCATGGGCAGCGCCTCCGCGATTTGCGCCTGCGGTCTGGCGCGCCTCGGCAATGACGTAACGTTCACCAGCACCGTGGGCGCCGATTCCTGGGGAGAACATGCCAGGAACATTCTGGCCGGGTTCGGCATCGACATTTCGCGAGTCGTCACGAATTCAAAGCTCAAAACCGGGATTACTGTCTCGATTTCCTCGCCTACCGATCGGGCGCTAGTTACTTATTCCGGCGCGAGCACCGCGCTCACAGCCGGCGATTTCACGCGCCAAAGCTTCCGCGGATTCCGCCACTTGCACGTATCTTCTTTCTTCATCCAGGAAGGCTTGCGGCCCGGAATGAAAAAGCTTTTCGATCTGGCCACCGATTGCGGATTGACCACTTCACTCGATCCCGGTTTCGATCCGCTTGAGACTTGGGGTAGCGATCTGCGCGACGCCCTGAGCGGCGTGGATGTGTTTCTTCCGAACGAAGTGGAGCTCGAACGCGTAACCGGTTTGGGAAATCGCGAAGAGGCTCTGCGTAGTTTGGCAAACGGCCGCACACTGACGATCGCAAAGCTCGGCGTGGATGGATGCATGACTCTGCGCGACGGAAAATTCATAGCGGTCCCCGGGTTTCAAGTGAAGCCGGTCGACACCACAGGCGCGGGCGATTCTTTCAATGCAGGCTTTTTGCACGCGTGGCTGCGCGGTTCCGAATTGCGCGAGGCCATGACCTTCGCCGCGGCCTGCGGCGCGCTTTCCACGCTCGCGTCCGGAGGCACCGGCGCGCAGCCTACTGAAAAACAAGCTCGCGATTTTCTGACGGAGCGCGAAGCTCAGCCCACAGGAGAACGAAAATGAGCGGAATTCGCCGCAGGCAATTCCTGACATCCACCGGATTTGGTTTGGCGGCCACGCATTTGTCATCCAGCTCTGCGTCCGCGCAGAAGCCCGCCGCCAAACCGCTGGATATTTCCGAGTACGAACCGAAGAGCATGCTCCACGTCAAGGAAACGCGCGTGGAGCGCGCTAAATTTCCGGTGATCGATATCCACACCCATCTTTCGTTCGCGAAAGTGACCAAGGACGGTGTGGGACTATCGGAAGAGCGCAGCTACACCGGCACGCCCAAGGAAATTCTCGCGGTGATGGACCGGAAAAATCTCCGCGCCATGGTGAATCTCACCGGCGGTTACGGCAAGGGTCTGGAAGACGCGATCAGCCGCTACGACAAAGCGTATCCCGGTCGCTTTTACACATTCACCGAACCCTGGTACAGCAAGTTCAAAGAGCCGGACTATCCAAAATTCCAAGCGGATGCCATCGAGCAAGCGCACCGCGCCGGCGCCAAGGGATTGAAAATCCTGAAGACCCTTGGTTTGTATCTTCGAGAAAATATCACATCGGGAAAACTGGTCACCGTGGACGATCCGCGCTTCGATCCAATGTGGGATGCGTGCGGGCAGTTGAATATGCCGGTCGGGATTCACGTCTCCGATCCCGCGGCGTTCTTCACGCCCACCGATCGCTTCAACGAGCGCTATGAAGAGCTGAACAATCACCCCGATTGGTCATTTTACGGCAAAGACTTTCCAACCAACGCGCAGATCCTCGAAGCTCGCAATAGGATGATCGCCAAGCATCCGAAAACCCAGTTCATCGTGCTGCACGTCGGGAACTTCGCCGAGGATTTGGAAAACGTCGCGCAAACCATGGACCGATTCCCGAACATGAGCGTCGAGATTGGCGCCCGCATCGGCGAACTGGGCCGTCAACCCCGGGCGTCGCGAAAATTCTTCGAGCGCTACCAGGACCGGATTCTGTTCGGGACCGACGCCGTCCCGCATGGCGACGAATTTCCGCAGCAGGTGTTTAACGACAAGCTGTACGAGATCTATTTCCGCTTCCTCGAAACGGATGATGAATACTTCGACTATGCACCTGCGCGCGTGCCTCCGCAAGGACGCTGGCGCATCTACGGCATTCAGCTCCCGGATCAAATTCTGCGCAAGGTGTACAACCAGAACGCCGCACGATTGCTCGGAGTGCCAGCGCCCTGACTATTTCGACAGAACATTGACATCGAGCAGCGCCACCCAATACTGAACCGACTGCAGCGCGAATCCAACTAAAATCAACCCAATCCCGAACACGCCCATGCGCTTCTCCGGGATGTGATCCGCCGCCCATTCGATAAACGGTGTGCAAGACCCAATGACCGCCGTGACCACGCCCAGCGCCAATCCCGTGGTCAACCCGACCGCGATTGCGTGCTGCGATTGTTGCGCGATCAAACTCGCGACGTACCCCGTAACCGCGTAACCCGCGGTGCGATTGAGCGCCGCCAATAGTTGAAACCGCGTGATGCGCGGACGCGTAGCTGGCCGATAATCCACGGTCGGCCGGATTCCGAGCCGGTACGCAATCGCTTGCCCAGCCGCACTCAGCGCGCCGAACGTGAGGCCGAAGGCTGGTCCAAACAAATACCACGCACCCAGCGCGAAACCAGCGCCGCGGATCGCACTCATCGACGTGTCCATCCAGAATCCCGCGCGCGTGATGCCGCGCGATGCGCACGAGTACTCCCACGCCAGCGTGATCCCGTGCGCCACTCCGCTGATGATTCCAAACACCGGCCCGAGAAAAAGGCCATACCCGATTCCGAATAATGCCCCGTAGGTCACCGCGCGCGTCAAAGTGCGCAACGGCCCGTGTTCGCCGCCCAGCAGATCGTACGCCAGATACAGCGCGCCAAGCACGTCGAGAGAGCTTCCAACAATGCTGATCAGCGCGAGCGTGTGCTTATCGATTGTCATCGAATTTTGGCCGACTGGCCGTTCTTGAGTATCAGAAATGAATCCCCGGGCGCGCAATCGCGAAGTTCTTTCTTCGGCGTGTCGATACCTTCGTCGGCCAGTTGAAAAGTCCCGTGATGGATGGCGATGCTCGTCTTCGCTCCCAAAATTTGGTGCGCCTTGGCTGCTTCATCCGGACCCATATGCACTGGCGACATGAACCAGCGCGGCAAATAGGCTCCGATCGGCAAGAATGCCACATCTGGCGCTCCGAACTTTTTCCGGATCTGCGCAAAATGCGGACCGAATGCGGTGTCCCCAGCGAAGTAGGTCAGCCGGCCCTGAGATTCGATCACGTATCCGCACCAGAGCGTTCGATTGCGATCGAAAATCCCGCGCGCTGAAAAATGAATAGCTGGAACCGCGTGAATCGTGACTGTTCCTAGAACGCAGGATTCGCCCCAGTCCAGCTCATGCACCGGCCCGATCTTACGCGAACGTAGAAGCTCTCCCACGCCCAGCGGAGCCACGAAGGTCGGCCCCCCGCACGCGAGGCCAAGCAGCGTCGGTAGATCCAGATGGTCGTAATGATTGTGGCTGAGCAGCACCAGATCGATCGGCGGCAGATTCTCCCAAGCGATTCCGGGGATTCTCCGCCGGCGCGGACCTGCCCAAGAGAACGGGCTGGTCCGCTCAGACCAAATCGGGTCCGTCAAAATATTGCAGCCCTTTTGCTGAAGCAGCACCGTCGAGTGGTTCACCATCGTGACCCGCAATTCCGGGCCTACCACCGAGCGCGGCGGCACGGTCTGCTCGACATCGGAAACGAATCGGGGTGACCGTTCCGGCCGGGTGGACAGCTTCCAGCGAAGCAATGCGCCGAATCCAAGCGCTTGCCGCGCGCCCGGATTGTAGAACCGCCTCCCGTCGAAGTGCTTCGGGAACTCCTCACCGCTCCACTCGCCGGGCATGAATCACCAGTTATAGCAACATCGTTGTGGTAATTACGACTTACACAATCGGGGGATGCGTCCCTTGCAGCGAAGCGCCATATTGGTAACGGCGTTCCTCGCGCAGTTGAAATATGTCGGGCGCGTCTTTGGACTCATGGAGAATTTCCGCTGAGGCGAGTGCCTTCTTATGACTGGGTTACCATGGAAATTACCGTGGGCCGGCATCGGTTTTCTAATTCAACCGGCGCCGTTACCAGGCGCGGTGCACTCATCACTACCGCAGGCGTATTGCTGGAAAGTTGCCGCGCTAAAAGGTCCGGACCCGAACCCTCCATCCGATTCACTCGCATCCCGCAGGCCGACGAAGGTGGACGGGAAAAACACGACATCATCGAAGGCCGCGTGACCGGCTCACTGCCAGGTCAGCAAGTGGTGCTTTACGCCAAAAGCGGCGTCTGGTGGGTCCAGCCGTTGGTGGATCATCCTTTCACCAAGCTGAAGGCGTCGAAGTTCAGCAACGCCACGCATCTTGGAACCGAATACGCGGCATTGCTGGTGGAACCGGGCTTCCGCCCAGCCGATTCCGTGCAAGAGCTGCCGCGTCCCGGCGACGGAGTCGTTGCCGTCGTAACAACGCCTGGTCAAAAAACAGCGCCATCTCGTTCGATTAACTTTGCCGGATATGAGTGGAGAGTCCGCGACGCGCCGAGCAATCGGGGTGGGGACAACTTCTACGATTCTGGAAACGCTTGGACCGACGCAAACGGAGCCTTGCATCTCCGCATCGCGCGCATCAATGACAAATGGACTTGCGCGGAAGTGAGTTTAATGCGCAGCTTAGGCTACGGAACCTATACCTGCGAAGTACGCGACACATCGCATCTGGAACTGCCGGTCGTTTTCAGCATGTTCACCTATGACTATGCCGGCGCGGACGAAAACTATCATGAAGCGGCCGTAGAGATCTCGCGCTGGGGCGATCCGGCCAGCAAGAATTCGCAGTACGTGATCCAGCCGTACTACGTGCCAAGCAACGTGACGCGGTTTGAGTCGCCTCCGGGGCCTTTAATCCACACCATTCACTGGGAGCCCGGCCGGATGACGTTCCGGACCACGCGCGCGTCCAAGACCGCACAGCAGGTGGTGGCCGAGCGGGTCTTCACCTCCGGCGTTCCTTCTCACGGCGTCGAATCGATTCGCTTGAACTTGTATATTTTCCGCAGTGTACCTGGCGCTCTGCAGCACGAAGCCGAGGTGGTGATTGATCGATTTCAATTCCTTCCTTAACCGGCTCGCCACAGCGCTCGCGCTGGGATGTCTGGTTCCGGCCGCGCTTGCCCTGGATCCGAATCGGGACATCTCGCAATACATCCATGATCGATGGGGCGCGGAACAGGGGTTTCCGGGTGGCGTGGTTTACGCGATCGCGCAAACCGCCGACGGCTACCTATGGATTGGCGCTGAAAACGGACTGGTGCGTTTCGATGGCCTGAGCTTCCGCCTCTATAATCACGCCAACACTCCGGAGCTTCCCGCCGGCCCTGTCCTAGGGCTGACCGCGGATCGCGAAGGCAATCTTTGGATCAAAGTGGAGAGCCAGGGCTTGCTGCGTTATCGCAGCGGAGCTTTCCAAGCGGAGCTCCAAAATTCCTCGGGGCCTCCCACGGTTGTTACCGCCATGGCGTTAACTAAGAGCGGCGAATTGCTTGTTTCGCGCTCCAACGGCCTGCTTCGATCGATGGGCGGAAAGCTGGTGGGTCTCGCATCGCCGCTGGAGTGGAAAAACCTGCTGGTCATCTCGATGGCCGAGACCGGCGATGGAAAGCTCTGGATGGGAACCCGAGACGCCGGATTGTTTTACTTAAGCAATGGCCGCGTCTCGCGCGTCACCTCGGGATTGCCGGATCAAAAAGTCAACAGCCTTCTTGCGGCAGGCGATCGCGATTTATGGGTGGGCACCGACGCCGGGCTAGTGCGCTGGAATGGCGCGGAACTCACGCGCGAGGGCACGCCGCGCTCGCTCGAACATGCGCAAATCATGACGCTGGCGAAGGATCGCGACTCCAATATTTGGGTGGCCAGCGCCCAGGGAATATCGCGCATCACGCCGGCAGGAGTTGCCAGCGCCGCTCGGAATGGCCCGCCGCCGGGCGGAGAAGTGGTCGCGCTGTTGGAGGATCACGAAGGCAGCTTGTGGATCGGGAATTCTCGCGGAATCGAACGCTTCCGCGACACGTTGTTTTTGAGCTACGATCCGGCCGGTCTTTCGCGATCCGAGAATTACGGCCCGCTCTACGCGGACGCGACCGGTCACACCTGGTTTGCGCCTTCCAGAGGCGGCCTCTTTCGATTGCAGGGAGAAAAGGCGGAAAAAATCGCCGCGGACGGTCTTGCTTCCGACGTGGTCTACGCAATTTCCGGAGCGAATGACGACTTGTGGGTGGCAAGGCAGCAGGGTGGGCTCACACACCTGCACTTGGAAGGCGCCACGATCGCCGCCCATACGTACGCGGCACGCGACGGGCTTCCGCGCGACACGGTTTACACCGTTCATCGGAATCGGGATGGAGCGGTGTGGGCGGGCACTCTCCATGCAGGCGCCACCCGATTTCAGAACGGGAAGTTCACCACGTACACGACGGCGAACGGTTTAGCTTCGAACACTGTTTCCGCGATTGAAGAAGGCTCCGATGGCGCCATGTGGTTTGCCACGCCCAACGGGGTAAGCGAATTCAACCAGGACCGTTGGAAGGTTTACACCGGCCGGGAGGGCCTGCCTCCGGGCGGCGTCAATTGCCTTCTGGCGGATTCGACGGGCGTGTTGTGGATTGGGACCGCGAGCGGCATCGCGTTTCTCAACAACGGCCGTATTCAAGCTCCGGCGAACGTTCCCGGATCTCTGAGAGAGCCGGTGTTCGGCATCGCGGAAGACTCCAGCCGGCGTCTGTGGATCACGACGTCGAATCGTGTCTTGCGTGTAAATCGCGACAGCCTCATTCTGGGTGCGGCGCGTGACGCGGATATCCGCGAGTTCGGAATCGATGATGGTCTGCGCGGCGGAGGCGGGGTGAACCGATCCCGGTCCGTGGTGCGCGATCCGCTGGGCCGCATTTGGCTCTCGCTGCAAGGGGGAATTTTCGTCGTGGATCCCACGCGTTCCACCGGGAGCTCAGCGCCCGCGCCGATTTATTTGCAAAGCGCCTCAGCCGACGGAACTATGCTCGATTTGCGCGGCCCACTAAAAATCCCAGCCGAACGCCGCCGGATCACGTTCAGCTTCATTGGCCTGAGTCTTTCCACGCCGGACCGCATCCGATACCGGTACATGCTGGAGGGATTCGATCGCGATTGGAGTGAACCGAGCGCCGCGCGCGAAGCGGTTTACACCAACCTGGGCCACGGCCCTTACCGATTTCGTGTGATCGCTCGAAATCCGGAGGGCTTGTGGAATTCCGAGGGCGCTTCCTTAGCGTTCGAAATCGAACCGGCCTTTTGGCAGGCCGCTTGGTTTCAGTTTTCCGTCTTGATCGGCGCGGCCGCGGCCGCCTTGGCTCTCTATCAGTATCGGATGCGGATGATCACTCGCCAATTGAGCCTGCGGTTTGAAGAGCGACTGGTGGAGCGGACAAGGATCGCCCAAGAACTGCACGATACGCTGCTTCAGGGATTCTTGAGCGCTTCCATGCAGCTGCATGTCGCCATCGACCGCTTGCCGCCGGACTCGCCGGAGAGAACGGCTTTGACGAAAATCGTGGAACTGATGGGGCAGGTGATCGAGGAAGGACGCAACGCATTGCGAGGTTTGCGGCTTTCCGGAGGTTTTGATCTGGAACAGGCGTTCTCGCTGGTGCCGCAGGATCTTTCGACCGAGGAAGACGTGGATTTTCGTGTCATTGTGGAGGGGCACCCGCGGCCTTTGCATCCACTGGTGCGTGACGAAGTTTACCGCATTGGACGCGAAGCGTTGGTCAATGCGTTTTCCCATTCCAAAGCCAAGAAAATCGAAGCTGAGCTCGAATACGGTTCGAGTGAACTCCGCGTTCTCATTCGCGACAACGGCCGGGGAATCGATCCGGAAGTATTGAAGCGCGGCCGGGAAGGGCACTGGGGACTGCCGGGCATGCGAGAGCGCGCGGAACGGATCGGCGCTCGTCTGAGCTTGTGGAGCCGCGCCGCCGCGGGAACCGAAGTGGAGTTGTCCATCCCGAGTGAGCTTGCATTTCAATCCACGCCTCGTAATGGGCGTTTTCGATTTTTCACCGACCTCTACTCAAGAAGAACAGGAGGCAAGAACGACTGATGAACGGTCAAGCCAACATTCGGATTTTGTGTGTAGACGACCATCCTCTGCTCCGGCAGGGAATTTCCGCCATTATCAATAGCCAACCGGATATGACGCTGATCGCGGAAGCATCCAACGGGCACGAGGCCACTCAAAAATTCCGCGAGCTGAAACCGGATGTCGCTCTGATGGACCTGCGGCTTCCCGACATGAGCGGCATCGACGCCCTGATCGCGATTCGAACCGAGTTTCCGGATGCGCGCGTCATCATGCTCACCACGTTCGAAGGCGACGTGGAAATCCAGCGTTCGCTTGAAGCCGGGGCGCGGGGCTATCTTCTGAAGAGCATGCCGCCCACCGAGCTGGTGGATGCGATCCGTCAGGTCAACGCCGGAAAGAAGCGCGTTCCCGCCGACGTTGCCGCGCACTTGGCCGAGCACTTGAGCGACGAAGATCTCACCGGCCGGGAAGTCGACGTCCTGCGCCATATCGCGAGTGGAAACCGAAACAAGGACATCGCGGAAAAGCTGTTTATCTCGGAAGAAACGGTGAAAGTTCACATTAAACACATCATGGACAAGCTGGGCGCGAGCGACCGCACGCAGGCCGTCGCAATCGGCGTCCGCCGCGGAATCATCCAGTTGTGAGACCCGGGGCTCATTGTAAGCAATAACACGATAGTGTTACGAAAAGATTCCAGGCAATAGGGATTCGGTTTCGAGTCACAGCGCGTAACGTAAAGTTAGGTGCCCGCGACGGGACTCGGAGGGTTGCGCTGCAAAGGTTGTTTTCGACGTTTCCGGGTGGATGGCCCGGAGTAGGACTGCTCCTGTTGCGAGTAGCGGTCGGGATGATCGTAGCCGTCCAGGGGACGATGTACCTGGCTGGAGCCGTTGCACTCAGCGCTTGGATCGCGGGTTTGCTAGCGATAGCGAGCGGCGCATCGCTGCTGCTCGGATTCCTCACACCCATCGGAGCCATTTTGACCGCGTTCGGTTGCGCCAGCATGACCATGTCGTGGTTTCCGGCGCCTACCCATAATCTGATCGAGTTGAGGCTATCCGCTATTCTGCTGATTGTTGTAGCGGGTGCCATCGTGTTGCTCGGCCCCGGTGCTTTGTCGGTGGACGCTCGTCTCTTCGGACGCCGGGAAATCATCATTCCGCGCACTTCCCATCGTCCGCCAGAAGGCTGATACCCAAATTGGGTTAGCCGGAAATGATCCCATCTTGGGATGATTTCGGAACTCTTCATCCCGCATACTGCAACAGAGTCGAGAGGAGAACATTATGATCTTGAGTGCATTCACCCTGTTTCACGTGATCATCAGCCTGGTGGGCATCGCATCCGGCTTCGTCGTGGTTTACGGCTTACTGTCATCCAAACGCATGGACGGCTGGACCGCCCTTTTTCTGTCCACCACCATTGGAACTTCGCTCACCGGATTTCTGTTTCCTGTCCAGCACTTCATGCCATCGCATGCTGTCGGCATCATCTCACTCATCGTGCTTGCGTTCTCGGTCCTTGCGCGCTACCGGCATCGGCTGGAGGGGGGTTGGCGCCGGACGTACGCCGTCACCGCGGTGATCGCACTGTATTTGAACTTCTTCGTGCTCATCGTTCAGCTCTTCGAAAAGGTTCCCGTGTTAAAGGAACTTGCACCCACGCAGACAGAGGCGCCCTTCGTGATTGCGCAATCCGCCGCGTTGTTGGTGTTCACGCTGCTGGGTGTTCGCTCTGCGATGAGATTCCATGGTGAGCCGCTGCACTCTGCTTAAGAATCTATGAACAACTCAATAACCTCGCGCACAGCCGAGGTGGATGGACTCGCGATTCACTACCTCACCGCCGGCCAAGGTCCCGCGGTGATCTTGCTTCACGGCTACGCGGAAAACTCGCGCATGTGGCGCCCACTGATCCCGCGATTAGCCGGGCGATTCACCGTGATCGCGCCGGATCTGCCGGGGATTGGCGATTCCTCGATTCCCTCCGATGGCCTGGACATGCAGACGGCAGCTGTGCGCATGCATGCGCTCGTGCGATCGCTTGGTTTCGATCAAGCTGAAGTCGTCGGGCACGACATCGGACTCATGGTCGCCTACGCATATGCCGCGCAATTCCCGCAAGAAGTGGGAAAACTGGTCGTGATGGATGCTTTCCTGCCTGGAGTGGGCGAATGGGAAGCCGTTTACAACAGCCCGTTCATCTGGCACTTTCGATTTTATGGGCCGACTCCGGAAGCATTAGTGGCCGGTCGCGAGCGCACCTATTTCGAGCACTTTTGGAACGATTTCGCGGCCGACAAGACCCGGTCC
>DATGIH010000329.1:0-7789 GCA_035295865.1 Bryobacteraceae bacterium | reverse complement strand
GGGATTCACTGGGTGGAGCTGGTGGTGCTGATCGGCGCCATGCTGGGGATGATCTAGTCGATCCTGGTGTTCCAGCTGGGTCAGGCGCGGGTGTGGTTCGCCATGTCGCGCGACCGGCTGCTGCCGGACGTGTTCTCGAAGATTCACGCACAGTTCCGCACGCCGGCGGTGGCCACGTGGGTGGCGGGATTCGTGGTCGGCATCCCGGCGGGGCTGCTGGATATCGGCACGGTGTCGAACCTGTCGAATATCGGAACGCTGTTCGCGTTCATTCTGGTGTCGGCCGGCGTGATTGTGCTGCGCAAGAAGCAGCCAGAGCGCAAGCGCGGATTCCGTGTTCCTTGGGTGCCGCTGCTGCCGGGGATTTCGATTGTCTGCTGTCTTGTGCTGATGCTGAGCCTGCCGCTTGAAACTTGGATCCGATTCTTTGTGTGGCTGGTGATCGGGCTGTTTATTTACTTTCTCTATAGCCAGAAACGCACACGCGATTTCGCGTAGCGCTCCCTTGCGGTCGCGGCTCGGTTACTGAATCGCGATGGTGACGCCTGCCGGGCTGTTTGCTTTTCCAATCGTTACTTGAACAGGCGCGTTTCCGGATGCCATTCCGTTTGGGATCACAGCGTTGATTTGCATGATTCCGAAAACCTGGCCGGGCGCGCGTCCCGCGTACGTTGTGTTCGCTTTGACGCCGCCGATCGTCACGGTAACCGGCGTGTTTTTCGGCGCGGCTCCGGATGCAATTCTGCCGTCCATAGCGTCGGGGTCGACGTTGCCTTCTCCGGTCAGATAGAGGATGACGTTGTCGCCGGGCTTCGCAGGATTCGTGGATGAGATGAGCTGATAGTTCTGATCGAGAATCGCTCCGAGACCTGTTCCAGTAGGTGGTTCCGTGAAGAGGGCGGGCGATGTAGCGACTACGGGAAGCGAAACCGCGGCGCTGGTGGATCCGAGATATTCGAGTTGGACAGACGTGCTGGTCTGTCCGGCGACTTCATACGGAACGAGCGCGGAAATTTGAAGCGCGCTTTCGTAAATCAGAGCGGCGGGAACGCCATCGAAGAGTACGCGCGCTCCGGCGAGCGAGTTGGACAGAAATCCCGGAACGTTCACCTGCGCGCCGTAGGCTTGCGGCGGGCCCATGCCTTCTCCAAAGATGGTGATCAACTCGCCGGGCGCAACTGGGCCATTCTTGTAGCTTGCGCCATTCACCACAGCGCCGATTTTCGGCAACGTCTGGTTCAGTTTGAAAAACACCACGCCATAACCGGGAAGCGAGGCTTGCAGGTTCGGCATGTAGGGCGAGGTTTCCATCTTCGGGCCGGCGGAAGGATCCGTGTTCTCGTCGATCTGAACTTGCGTGACCGATGAAAATGACCCGAGGGCGGATGTATCGAGTGAAAACGTGTTCGCGACGCCGCGGCCGTTGTTGTCCGAGGGCGATGCGATCTGGTGATTGATTAGCATCACGACCACCGAACCATCGTCGTTGCGGACAGCGAACGCATCGGTGTGTCCGGACGTGTCGTTCGTTGTGAGCTTCAGGATATCCGCGCCGGGAGGAGCTGGGAACAAATGCGCCAGCCAGTAATCGACCCAATAGGTGAGATACTTCTTGCCCGAGCTCTGATCCACTTCTCCGAAGGTGCCGTCAGCCGCGTACACCCAATGATTGATTCCCTGCACGCCGTTCTCGGCCCATCGTTGAAAGAGTAATGGATAGAAGGCCGCGTAAAATGGACTGCTTTCGCGCATGTCCGCCTGATAGGGCTGGTCGGACAGGCACGCGCTTTCGCCGTTGTTTGAATAATCCGCATCCACGTTGTTCTCGGTCATCCAGATGGGCGTTTTCGCGAGCGCCGGATATTTCGCGAGCTCGGCGCGCGCCGAGGGAAGAGTCATGGACGATCCGGAACCGCTCGCCATTCCGGTTGCATAGTAGTCGAGTGAGCCGAAAACTTGGGCATCGGTGGAGGCTTGGCCGCCGCAGGCTCCGTAGAAATGCATGGCGATGACATCCACCGGCGCCTTGACCTTTTGCAGGAACTGAGGAAGGTAGTCGTATAGATAGGCAAGTTCCAGCGCGACGAATTTGATATTCGGGTCCACGGCTTTCATCGCGGGCACGACTTGGTTGTACAGGCTGGGATAATCGGTTGCGGAAACGTTGTTGACGTCGGGCTCGTTGAAGATGCCCCAATAGGTAAATGGGTAGGGCGATTGCGATTGATAGTGCGTTCCGCCGGCATCGAAGCCGCCTTTATTGAAATAGCGGACAAGATTCGCCGCATATCCGGCGAACTGCGGGAAATTGGCGGGCGCGAGCGAGCCGTTGGTCTGCATGAAGGCGGGCGCGGATGCGATTTGATAGAGCGGATCATGATCGCCGACGCTTTGAATTCCGGGGACCATGCTGTTGTTGATGGTGAAATCCCAGGTATCGGGGCCGGTTTGCGCCAGACCTTCGCTTTGCGCTTGGATATTGATGTGCTTGGGATTGAGCGCGCCGAGCACTTTGGTTTGTCCGGGGAGATCCGCGAAAAAATTGTTCTGCCATTCGGCCGGTTGAAACGCGTCGGAGAGGAACAGATTCACGCGACCATCCAGGCCGACGGAACTGTTTTTTTGGTTCGAGACCGTGATTTCGATGGGCGTGGCGGCAAACGCCATCGGGACAAGGCAGAAAATTGCTATGCGAAGAGTCATCGAACCGCGCTACGGCTGTTTCTTCTCCTTGGTCTTGTCGTCCGGAAGCGGATCGGGAGTTTCGAATTTGATGGTGCTCTCGGTACCGAACTTGCGATAGAGACGGAATTCAATTTCGTTCCGGGATCGATAGCGCGCGCGGCTGGAGGAGTTCGACGATTTCAAAGGCAGCAGGAACTCCTGATCGCCGATCTTGATGAAATCGTAATCGAGCGAGAGTTCGACATTTTGAATCGGGAACGTCTCGGGCATATTGTACGGGATCTGGGTGATCTTGGTGACCATTCCGATGTCGGTGTCTTTGTCGATGTAGACCAGGCCGCGGTAAGCCGGCACGATGTCCTGTGTTTTTTCAGCCGTGACGTGGAACTTGGAATATTGCTGCTCGATATCGTATGAGAAAACGTAAGTCGGGCGGCCGCGTAAAGTGGCCCAGTGGTCCCACTCGAATTGCGCGTGGCTTTCGGGATCGAAGATTTGATCCATCATGCTGCCGAACTCGCCCATGGATACCGTGCCCCCGAGTTTATCCATGGTGGTTCCGGGAGCGGCGGTGGCATTGTTCACCAAAACCACCTGATAATCCTCGTGGCCTTCGTTGTACGACAGCTTCGTGGTGATGGTGTCGAGATGGCGCCAGGCGTTTCCTGTGCCCGTAGGGTCCGCATCGCGGCGCGTTACTTGCACGCAGATGAAGTTAGGCAGATTCTTGGTGTAGTTGCGTACATATTCGCGCGCTTGCTGGATGATCTTGCCTTGTTCGATGGCGTCGGGCGGCGGCTTTTGGACGTAGGTTGCTTTGGGGGGCGGCGGTGGCGCGGCTTTCGCCAGGTTTTGGGACGCGGTGCCTAATTCCTTGAGCACTGCGACAGTTTTGGGGCCTGCGCCCTGGCTCTGCAGATCTTCGATGGTCTGATCGTCCAGCTTTTCGCGCATCTTCACGTGCTTTAAATAGTCGGCAACCTGGCGATCGGGCTGTTTGAGATCGTGAACGGCGGAGTGGATGAATTTCACCAGTTGATCGACGGTGAGGGACATTTCGGCGGACGCGGCGAACCCCACGGTGGTCACCAAGTAGAGAATCCACTTCATAGTTTTATTGTGCCTCAAGTTTGTAGGCGTTCACATGAGTGTGAACGCGGCACGCCACGGGCGTGCGCTACGCTAGACGTCGCAGAGCTGGGCCCAGTTTCGGATGTTGGAAGGCAAATCCGGCGTTTTTTGCGGATTCCGGGAGAACACGCTGGCTCGCCAGGAGCACCTCAGACATTTCGCCGAACAGAATCTTCAGCGCAACTTTTGGAACGGGAAAAATCGCTGGGCGATGGAGCGCGGCCGCGAGTTCGTGCGTGAATTCCGCATTGGTTGCTGGTTCCGGGGCAGTGGCGTTGATTGCGCCAGTTACGGGCGTTGTTAACGCGAAGAGAATGAGGCGAACCAGATCGTCGATGTGGATCCAGGACATCCACTGTTTGCCGGAGCCGAGCCGGCCGCCCACTCCAAAGCGAAACGCCGGCAGCATCTTGGCCAGTGCCCCGCCCTCTTTACCTAAAACCATACCGAAGCGCAGCCGCACTACTCGGATGCCTAACGATTCTGCCAGCATCGCGGCTTTTTCCCAATCGACGACAACGCGGGCTAGAAAATCGTCCCCGGGCGCGGATTTTTCGGTGAGAATCTCGTCGCCGCGTGATCCGTAATATCCGATTGCGGAGGCGCAGATCAGGATTTGCGGACGGCGCGATTGCGTGGAAAGCGCATTGACCAGATGGCGCGTTCGATCCACGCGGCTGCTGTAGATTTTTTTCTTTACTTCGGGAGTCCAGCGCTGGGCGACGGGCTCGCCGGCCAGATGGATGATGGCGTCCGCGCCGGACAACGCATCCTGCGGCGGTTCTTGATCGTCGGATGGCCACTCTTTGCGTCCGAGGGCGTGAACGCTGTGCCCGGCTTCGGCGAGCGCGCGAGTGAGGCGTTTTCCGATGAATCCGCTGGCGCCGGTCAGGGTAACGTTCATACCCACTCGCTTTCGATCGTGCGCATGTAGGCTTCCGCGTCGGTTTTTCGTAGCATTCCTTGATAAGACATATAGCGAACCTGGCCGAAGATGGGCCGCTCGATCCAGGGACGATCGTGCAGGCCGAAACACCACAAAATATTTGTGTATCCGTTCGGATCGCGTCCGTCGATAGCGTAACGATCGTTTAAATAGATCATGGTGCGCAGCGCTTCTTCGGGGGTCTTCGACCATTCGATGATTTTTTTGCCCCAGTACATCCGGTAGTAGCCGTGAATCTTGCCATGGCGGAGCAGCTCCTTTTGCGTGGCGTTCCAAAGTGAATCGTACGTCTGGGCGCGTTCCAATTGATCCGGCGAGTAAATGGGATCGCGCTTGTCGCCCGCGTGTTTCTCGAGCGTTTTCTTAGCCCAGTCCGGCAGATTTTCAAGAGATGCCACGTCGGAGCTGAATCGCGCGAAGTTGAAAGCAAGTTCGCGGCGGACCATCAGTTCTTCCAGGAACTCGTCGGCCATCAGTTTGTGTTTGTGCGCGTGGTCTTGCGCGGCCAGCGCGACTTGCAGGGACGAAAGATGTCCGAAATGGAGATAAGGACTCAGCGACGACGTGGCCTGCGCGGTGGGTTCGTTGTGAAAGGTGGAATAGCGGCTGAGGTTCTTCGCAAGAAAATTCTTGAGGCGGCGCTCGGCTTCGGTGGATCCGCCGTGGAAGACGGGCGATGGTTTTACGCTGTGATCGATTTCGCAGGAGGCGACCAGATCCGGGATGTTGGCGGGCGTAACTTCGGTGTGAAACTTCGGAAGCGGCTGGTTGAATTTGTGGCGCATCCGGATCGCCGGGACTGGTTTCAAATATTGCGGCAGAAGTTTGCGGATCTTGGGACGAATGGTGTACGCGGCGTACTCGCGCTTTTCCATTTTGTTCATGGGCACGATGCAGCTTGAGTCAACGGCGTAGTAAGGGATCTTTAGCTTCGCGGGTACGCTGGCATTGTGTTGGCGTGCGATGAACGTTGGGTAGTCGTCGGTGACGACCGCCGCGGCGTCTTTCACTAGCTGGTAAAACACATCATCACGATCGCTGCGCTTGCGACGGAGGTAGAACAGATATCCGATGCCTAGCTTCGCGAGGCGGGTTGCGGTGTCGGGTACGCCTTCAAGGATGAATGTGTGCAGCCGGTCGCTGGCGTAGTGGTAGGTGCAAGTTAATCCTTCGTAGACCAGGAGCGGGAGTCCGGCGCGATTGGCGAGATCAGCGGCGTGGACCAACGCATGGTTCCATCCGGCGCGGCGATTCATCTGCGCCCAATAGAGAACGTACTTGCCATCGGTTCGAAACGGCGCTTGGTTCAGGCAACGGACTCGGTCTTCCACTCTCCCATGATGCCGGTTTTGGTGAGACCGCTACAATAAAATTTATCGTCATGCGGGCCTGGAATCGCGCCAAGCTGCTGTGGGGCTACCTGCGGCACAAATCGGTGGTGAATGCGCTGCCAGTGGAGTACATCGTCGAAACCACGGCGAAGTGCAACTTGTATTGCCCCATGTGCCCGCGCGAAACGCATAAGCAGCCAAAGGAAGACATGCGTGACGAGATCTTCAACCGGCTGGTGGAGGAATCGGGCAAGAGCGCCGAGCATGTGATGTTGATCGGCCTGGGCGAGCCGTTCATGGATCGCAAGATTTTCGATCGCATCGAATATTGCGACCGGCACAATATTTCCACGCTGCTTTCGACGAACGGAACATTTTTCGACGAGAAAACCTGCGCGCGCGTTCTTGACACGCCGCTCGAACACATCACCCTGAGCTTCGACGGCGCGACCAAGGAATCGTACGAATATTACCGTAAGGGCGCGAATTTCGAAAAGGTTCGCGACAACTTCGTGCGCTTCGCGCGCATGAAGCACGAGCGCAAGGCGAAGGTGCAGGTGGTGGTGCAGATGGTCCGGATGGAGCGGAATTCGGGTGAAGTGGACGATTTCATCCGCTTCTGGAGCGCGATTCCGGGCGTGGATCAGGTGCGCGTAAAAGCCGACGAAACGAATCTATTGCAGCCGGAGGCCGGACACACATCGCAGGATTGGAAACATCCATGCCACTATTTGTGGCGCGGTCCGATGTACGTGAAGCATTCGGGCGATGTGTATCCGTGCTGCCAGAGCTACATGCTGGATGGTCGGCCGGTGGGGAACATCGGCACGCAGCCGTTGAACGAGATCTGGAATTCGGATGAGATGCAGCGGATGCGCCGGCTGCACGTGGAGCAGCGCGCGGGCGAGATCGATATTTGTTCGCGCTGCTGCACGACGATCCCGCATCCGTTGTTGGTGGCAGGCAGCTTGGTTCTACATGGAAGAACGGTGCGGAAGTTTTTGCCGTGGGTGGAGCGGCTGGTTTATTTTTCGAAGCTGCCGCGCGCGCTTCTCACGCCGCCGAGGAAAGCCGCCGCGCAGAACGAACTGGTCCAGATCGATCGGAAATAACGAATTCTATGGTATGGTGATAGCTAAGTAGGTAGTCTACCTACCTAGCACTTGTATCTACCATGCCGCCGAAACCACGCTACCAGAATCGAACCGAAATCCTGCAGGGAACTCTGGACATGCTCATTCTCCAGACCCTCCAGTGGGGACCGCGTCACGGATACGCGCTTAGCAAAGCAATCCGCACCAATTCCGGTGAGGTCCTGAAAGTTGACACAGGCTCTCTCTATCCGGCGCTGCACAGGCTGGAGCGCCAGGGATGGATCGCCGCGGAATGGAAAGCATCGGAAGTGGGTCCCCGATTGCGCATTTACCGCCTGACCAAAACAGGGAAGAAGCAATTGGTCTCGGAGCGGTCCCGATGGGAAGTGATCACCACCGCGATTGCCGGAGTGATGAATCCGGCGAAGAAAGCGAGCGAGTCATGAGATTCTCTTTTTGGCGCCGCAAGCGACGCAATGAAGAGCTTCAGGAAGAGATTCAGGCGCATCTCACGCTGGCGGAGCGCGACGAAATGGAATCGGGCAAAGTTCGAACCGATGCCCGGCTGGCCGCTCGCCACGAATTCGGGAACGTGGGTCTGG
>DATGIH010000328.1:0-31999 GCA_035295865.1 Bryobacteraceae bacterium | reverse complement strand
ACGTAACCCCCGCCTTCGCAATGCGGGCAGGGCATACACAGCGCACGCTCGAGACTCTGCTTGACGCGCTTGCGTGTGATTGCCACCAAACCGAAATCATTGAACTGCAGAATCTTGTAAGGTGCACGATCGGCGCGCATGGCGTCTTCGAGCGCCTGCATCACCTTTTGGCGATTCTTGCGCTCATCCATGTCGATAAAATCCACCACGATAATGCCGCCCAGGTCGCGCAGCCGCACTTGCCGGACGATCTCCTTCACCGCCTCGGTGTTGGTTTTTACGATGGTGTCTTCTAAACGGTTCGACCGTCCGACGTACTTTCCGGTGTTCACGTCGATCGCCACCAGCGCCTCGGTCTGGTTGATTACGATGTATCCGCCGGATTTCAGCCAAACCTTTGGACGCAGCGCTTTTTCCAGTTCCGCTGTGATGTTGAAGGCGTCGAAAATCGGCTCGGGACGCGTGTACAGTTTCACGCGCGGGACCAGGCTGGGGTGGAAGCGCTGCACGAATCCGAGAATGCGCTCGTAGAGATCTTCGTTGTCCACCCAAATATCTTTGAACTGATCGGTGAACTGATCGCGCAGCGTGCGCTGCACGATATCCAGATCGTGATGCAGCAGCAGCGGCGCCGGACGTTTCTCCGCTTTCTGCCGGATGTCGGTCCACAGATTCGCGAGGAAATTCATGTCGGACGCTATATCTTCCTCGCTCTTGCCTTCGCCCGCGGTGCGGACGATGAATCCGCCGGGAGCGCCGCCGTGATGGGCTTGCAGAATCCGTTTCAGGCGCAGCCGTTCTTCGTCACTTGCGATTTTGCGCGACACGCCCGTGTGATCCACCGTCGGCATGTAGACGACGTAGCGGCCGGGCAGCGCGATGTGCGAAGTGATACGCGCGCCTTTTTGACCCAGCGGCTCCTTCGCGATCTGAACGATAATTTCCTGCCCTTCCTTCAGCAGCTCGCTGATGGATGGCATGGGCGCGCGATCCGGACGGCTGCCGCGCGATTGTTCCGGGCGTTGGCTGCGCGTTTCCACCGGCGTAGTGCCGGGAGCTCCCGCATCCGGACGCCGCTCCTGCTCCGCTCGGTTGTCACCGCCGCCTCCACCACCGCGCATTCTGCGGCGCATCCGCCGCGGCATGCGATGGCCGTAGCGTCCGCCTTGCTCGCGGACCTGCGCCGTTTGTGCGGCAGGGGGCTCTTGCGTAGCTTCTGAAGCTTCGGACGTCTCCGCTGTTTCCAATGGCTCGGCGTCCCCCGCGACTTCGGCCGTGGCTTCGGCTTCCACTTCCGCCTCACTTGCGGCTTGTGCTTCTTCAGCCATCAATTCCTGGAATGCGGCTTCGCGTTCGCTGAGTTCGCCTTCTAAAATTTCGGCGGCGGCGATCTCCGCGCCCGAAACGCCCGAGTCGGCATCGAACTGCGTTTCCGGTTCGGCCGGCAGCTCTTCCACCACGATCTCTTCGACAACGACCTCGGCCGCTTCGGGTTCGGCTTCCGCTTCCTCCACCGGCTCCTGCAAACTTCGGATCTCTTCTTCTTCGCCTTCGTCCAGAGGCGCAACAGTTCCGCGCGAGTACTTCGCGAGCGACTCGCCGGGGAGCACCGCAAAATCTTCCACCGGACCCGTCTGCACGGGTGCTTCCGCCTGCGGCTCCGCGGCCGAGGGAACTGCCGTCTCCGTCGGTCTCGGCCCAAAAGACCCGTGGCGCGATTCACTCGACGCGTATTTGGAATCCGGAAAGCCCCGGCCTCGGCTGCGGCGCCGGCGCGAACGCCCACGTCGATCGCGGCCATCCTCTTCCCGTCTGGGCTGTTGTTGCTGCGCAGGAGCTTGGGCACCCTCCGTAGCCTCGCCACTGGTCGCGGCCTCCACGGGGGCGGCCGCTTCTTCGGTGCGGGGATTCGCCTGCTGCGGCCGATGCTCTCGCTCACGCCGCGAATCTCCGCCGCGCGACTCACCACCGCGTGAATCTCCACCGCGTGAGTCCCCCACGCGGTCGAAATCTTCCTCCGCTTCTTCAAAGAAATCCGACACGTACAGGAACGTGTCGCGCTCCAGGCCCAGATCCACGAAAGCGGATTGCATGCCCGGCAAAACGCGCGTCACGCGGCCCTTATGAATGCTGCCCGCGAGCGAATATTCATTAGCTCGCTGGAAAAACACCTCAACCAGTTGATCGTCTTCCAGAATGGCCACTTTGGTTTCGTGGCGATTCGCCGAGATCACCAATTCCTTGCTCATGAAAACTCCTCTTCATGGGCGAGTACGGTCAGATCAAGCAAACCGAGGGGCTGCTGTCAGGCCTTGCTGCCGGGTGATCCAAAGGACCGTTGTCCCGGCCAATCCTGACCAAAAAATCTTTGGGCTTCTCGAAGCGGAGATACGATTCTCAACACCCTTTGAAGCGCTCGATCAAAACACCGGAGAATCCAAGGACGCGGGACCCGCGGCGCGAACGATCGAACTTGCTTACCCTCAATCTTCTTGAAAGCCGGCCGTGCCTCGACCCGCTTTAGTTTACGAACCGCCGGAGCCGCACGTTATTCACCAGCCCCAGCATCAAAAATTCCGCCAAAATATTCGACCCGCCGTAGCTCATCAACGGCAACGGAATGCCAGTCACCGGCATCCTTCCAACCACCATCCCTACATTCACCAAAATGTGGAACAACAACACTGTGGCGATGCCCATGCAAATATACATCCCGGCCCGATCCGGCGCCGTTTGAGCATTTTGAACAATCTGCATGAGCAACAGGAAATACAATCCCAACACTACAATTACGCCTACAAATCCGTGCTCTTCCGCAAATGCCGAAAAAATAAAATCCTTGTGCGGCACCGGCAGGAAACGTCCCTGCGTCTGCGTGCCCTTGGTAACGCCTCTTCCCCACAGCGCTCCCGAACCCACTGCAATCTTCGATTGGATCACCTGATAGCCCGATCCTTTGGGGTCCTGATTCGCATCCAAAAAACTCACCAGCCTGGCCTTCTGAAAATCCTTCAGTACAAAAAAATAACTAACCGGCAGCACCAAGGCGACAATTACCAGAATCGCAAGAGCGTACTGCCATCGCAAACCGGCCACGAAGACACCCGCAGCCAAAATCGGCAGATAGCTGAGGGCCGTGCCGAGATCTGGCTGAATCATCACCAGCGCCATCGGCACACCCACCAACCCCACCAGCTTCAGGAGATCGGGCAACTCGAGTTGCTCGGTCTTCAGCTCGGTCATGTACCGAGCCACCAACAACACTATTACCAGTTTAACGAATTCGGACACCTGAAGATGGAAACTGGTTGTCCCGATCCAGCGGCGGGAGTGAAACGCGGTCATTCCGAAGGCGTAAGTGCCGATCAAGGTAGCCACGGAAAGGCCGTACAGCAACGGCACCTGCGCCAGAAGAGTGTGGTAGTCAATCAACGTCGCAAACCACAGTGCGATGAATCCGGCAAGCACCCAGATCACCTGTTTCCACCAGGCGCCGGCCCAGGCAGTATCATGGGTGGCGCTGAAGATCTGCAGTACGCCCAAGGCGCAAATGGCAAACGCCAGGATCAGCATCGGCCAATCGAGATCCCGAAGCGAGCGGTAGCCAGGCATATTATGGATTCACCGCCGCGGGGGCGGCTGGCGGAGCCGGCGCAGCCAACAGCCGCGGCAGGCTGGCCATCTGCGGACGGGGCTCGCCCAGCCGGACCTTCTTGTCGAAATAGGCCTTGAGCACGTCGCGCACGATCGGGGCCGCAAATTGCCCGTGGACCCCACCTTCAAACAACGCCGCCACCACGATCTCGGGAGCCTCCATCGGCGCGAATCCAACAAACCAGGCATTGTCCTTCATAATCTCGCCGAGCTTGGTTCCCTTCAGGAGTTCATTGGAAGCCAATTGCGCCGAACCCGTCTTTCCGCAGACATTGATCCCTGGGATCCTGGCGCGTCCGCCTGTGCCGCCCTCGTTAACCACGCCGTACATCCCATAGATGACTTTTTGCACGTTCTCCGGCTGGACATTTCCGCGGCGCGCCGGCGCGATATGCGCATCTCGCACTAAATGAGGTTGAAACCACATTCCGCCGACGGAAATTCCGCCAATCGCGGCCGCCAACTGGATGGGAGTAACGGTAGTCGCGCCCTGTCCGATCGAAACCGAGATGGTTTCACCCGCATACCATTTCTCGCGGAAGTTTCGGATCTTCCACTTGGTGGACGGCACCACGCCGTCGGCCTCATGCGGCAGATCCACGCCGGTTTTGTGGCCGAGTCCTGCCATCTCGGCATACTCAGCGATCCGGTCGATGCCGAGCCGGTTGCCGACGTTGTAGAAAAACACATCGCAGGATTGCGCGATTCCCCGATGCAGTTCGACCTGGCCGTGTGTCGCGTGGCAATGGAAATAGCGCCCGTAGAACGTTTCCCCACCGCCACAATGCACACTGAAGCTGCTGTCGATGACGCCTGTTTCTAGTCCCGCCAACGCCATGATCGGCTTGAATGTGGAACCCGGCGCTTGCTGGGCCTGAATCGCGCGATTCAATAACGGATGATCCGGATTGTCCAGCAAATCTTTCCAGTCTTTCGAACGGATGCGGCTTGCGAACAAATTGGGGTCGAACGCCGGCCGGCTGACCATGGCAAGAATTTCACCGGATCGTGGATCCAAGGCCACCACTGCACCTTTGCGATTCTCCATTGCCAGTTCCGCGACCGCTTGCAAATCCAGGTCGATGGTCAGCTGCAAGTTCTTTCCCGGAATCGCCTCTTTATCCTTGTCCTCATCTTCCGGAAGCCGCCGCTGATTACCGAAGCTGTCCACTTCCACCCGGCGCTGTCCGTCCACGCCCATCAGAGTGTCGTTGTACTGGCGCTCAATGCCGTCCTTGCCGATCACGTCGCCCTGATGGAAGCGCGCGAATTCGGCCGTGTTCAATTCCGATTCGCTTACTTCGCCCACATACCCGATTGCATGCGCAGCCAATCCGTCGCGCGGATAAAGACGACGCTGTACGCGAATCACTTCGAGTTCGGGAAAAGTATCGGGGTCCTTGTGCGATTCAACGAACGCGAGCTCGCCCGGCGTCAGCTCGTCCTTAATCATAATCGGCTCGTACTGCGGCGCACCGCGCGTTTGGAATCGGCGCACGCGCGCCACCAGCGCATCGTAATCCAGATTCAAACCCTCGGCGATGGGCTTCAGATGCTCCATCCGCAAGTCTTCGCGCGATAGGAACAAGCTGAACGAAGAATGATTGTCGACGATCACGCGCCCATCGCGATCCAGAATCTTCCCGCGCGGCGCGAGCACCGGAATCGATTTGATACTGTTGCGCTCAGCGCGCTCCTGATAAACCTCGGGATTCCGGATTTGCAGATCCCAGAATCCGGTGACCAGAAACAGAAAGATTCCCACCATCACGTATTGGAAAAACGCGATCTTACCGGAAGCGAATTTTGTATCGTCATCGCGCAGCAACCTGTTCGGCGACAGTTGCTGTTCTTCGCGATCGGGATGGATGGTCACTACGAAAACCGTTTCTGGTTTCTGGTTCTTGGTTTCTGGTTCCGAAGTACGGGCCGTGAGGCTTTAACCAGGAACCAGAAACCAGGAACCAGAAAACTAACTTGCAACTTTCAGTTTATCCAATATGTGAAACAGGGGCAGCGCGACGGCGGCGTTGAGCAGCCCAAATAGTAATGTTTGCTCCGGATTGAAAATCATCGCTTGGCCCAGCAGCGCCCGGGCCAGCACCCAGTAAAAGAACTCGTGGAAAAAATAGAAGAAAAAACTCAGGATAAACGTGACAATCGGGTTTTGCACATCGAACCGCTGGCTCACCGACGACGCGAAGTAGCCGACCAGCGTCTTCACGATACCGAACATCCCGAGCGGTTGGTGCGACAGCGAATCCTGCGCCAGGCCGATTGCCATTCCATAAAACACCGACGAGATCGGACCGCGCCGGCCCAGCGCGAAATGGACCGTGATCAGCAGGGGCAGTTCCAGATACTGCAGAAAATAGACGTGACGCGGGACCCACACCTGGAACAGAATCGCAATCAGCGGGACCACGATCAGCCAGACGACGCGCATGCGTTCCGACTTGTCCTTGCGCGAGGGGCCGGTGAGAAGCCGCTCTGTGTACTCGGTCATGGATTGCCGGAGGGAGGTTGCGCGCCACCGGGCGGCTTTGCGGGCTTGTCGGTTTTCGGCGCCGGTGGGGGCGCATCCGGATCGGCATCCGTTGGATCCGTGACCAGAATCGGTGCGGTTGGACGCGGTTTTGGCTTGGGCGGAGCGGTCGCAGCGGCGGCTTTGGCGGGCGTTTCTACCGGAGTGGCGGCCGGTGGAGTTACGGGTTTTGGTTGCGCTGCCTCGCGCTCGCGGTTCGGTTGCGTGGCGGTCTCGGGCGGGCGGGCGGCCGGCGCGGTCGCGCGCACTCCTTGAATTTTGGTGAAATCCGGCGGCGCGGAACCCGGCAGTCCCTCGCCAAAAACGTGATGCTGCGCTTCGCCCGATTGTTTGTACTGCTCGCGCAGCCGGTCGGCGTCGGTGGTCAGCACGGTGGATTGTCCGGTGGGCTGCACCGGTTCTCCAGGAGCATCGTTCGGCGCGGCGAGGATCTTGTATCCGGAGGAAGCCGTCGCACTATCCGGAATCTGTAGATGCTGCCCCTGCAGCATAATCAGCACTTCTTCCACCCCGCCTTGCATCCCGCTTGGAACCAGATAAATTTCCTTGAACGTTTTGCCGTTACGCACGCTCGAAACCTGGCCCACTGGAAAGCCGCGCGGGAAGATTCGATCGTCGCCGGATGTGTAGAACCACTCGCCTTCGTCGACCTTTTCTTCGTTCTGCGCGTAGTCCACCAGGCACTTGGTTTGGCCTAAGCCCTTGAGCGTCCCGCGCACATGGTTCTTCTGCGAGATCACGCCGGCCGCGAATGTAGGATCGGTGATCAACATCACCAGCGACGCCATCGGATAGGCATCCACCACTTTTCCGACGATCCCATCCGGCGTCACCACCGCCATGCCGTTTTCGATTCCGCTCACCGCTCCGCGATCCACGAAAACCACTTTGGAATTGGCGCCCGTTCCGTTTCCGATCACGCGCGCCGCGACAGTCTTCGAAGGCGAGTGCGCTTGAAACACACTCAACGCTTGCGCGCGGTCTGCGGTGGATAGCTCCGCTTTCAGGTAATGATTCTCAAGCTTGAGCTGGCCGTTTTCATGCTGTAGCTTTTCATTTTGACTGCGCACGCCCAGCAGGACGAAATAATCCTCGACGAATCCCCACGTATAGCGCCGCACCAGCTCGAGTCCCTGCTCCACGGGCGTTACCGCGGTGACAGCCCACACGCGAATCAGCGCCACGTTGTTGTTGCTTTTCACCTGGTAGGCCAGCAGGAGCAACTGCGCCACAATCACGATCAGCAGGACCGTGAGATTGCGGTAACGGCTGAGGAAAAAGTCCATAAAACTTCGGTCACAGCGTTCCCACGAGTGGGAACGCGGCACGCACGAGTGCGTGCGCTACTCTATTGCTACGCGGCGCAGCAGCTTGAAGTCGGTCAGCATTTTGCCGGTCCCCAATACGACGCTCGCCAGCGGATCTTCGGCGATCGACACCGGCAACCCGGTCTCTTCGCGAATCCGCCTATCCAAATTCTTCAACATTGCCCCGCCCCCGGTCAAAACGATGCCGCGGTCGCTGATGTCGGCGCTGAGTTCGGGCGGCGTGCGCTCCAGCGCCACCCGGATTGCGTTCATGATGGTGGCCACGCATTCTCCCAACGCTTCGCGGATTTCGCTATCGTCGATGGTCAACGTCTTGGGCACGCCTTCAATCAAATTGCGGCCCTTGATTTCCATGGTCAGCGGTTTATCCAACGGAAACGCCGAGCCCACCTGAATTTTGATGGCTTCCGCGGTGCGTTCGCCGATCAGCAGATTGTATTTGCGCTTCAGGTACTGCATGATGGCGTTGTCCATCTCGTTGCCGGCCACGCGCACGGAGCGCGAATACACAATGCCGGAAAGCGAAATTACCGCGACGTCGGTAGTGCCGCCGCCGATATCCACCACCATGTTGCCGGATGGCTCCGTGACGGGAAGGCCGGCACCAATCGCGGCTACCATCGCCTGTTCCACTAAGTGCACTTCGCTCGCTTTCGCGCGATAAGCGGAGTCGATTACCGCGCGCTTTTCTACCTGCGTGATTTCGCTCGGAACTCCGATGACAATCCGCGGATGCACCAACACTTTGCGGCCGTGCGCTTTCTGAATAAAGTAATTCAGCATGCGCTCGGTGACTTTGAAATCCGCGATCACGCCATCTTTCATCGGACGAATCGCCACGATATTGCCCGGCGTCCGGCCCAGCATATCTTTCGCTTCTTTGCCGACCGCCTCCACCTCACCGTTAGTTTTGTTGATCGCGACGATGGAAGGCTCATTGACCACAATGCCCTTTCCTTTTGCAAACACAAGCGTGTTCGCCGTTCCGAGGTCGATCGCTAGATCGGAAGAGAAGAGACTGAAGAGCGAGCGAATGTTCATTTTGAGGCTTCGAGGGCTGTATTACACCCACATTCCGATGATCAGAGGTGTTGGAGGAGGCGCTGGGACAGTCCTTTGAAAGCGTAGCATAGTCAAGCGTCTGCCAGCAATTTCGGCGAAATCTAGCGCGGTGCAACCGTTACCGAACCGCGACCGCGAGGGAGCGCGACCACGAGCGCCCCTGGTGGCGCTCCCTCGCGGATCGCGGTTCAGTTCTGGTTCCGGCGCACAAATACGGCAGCTAGTCCAATCGCGGTCAGCCAGACGGCCGAAGGCACCGGCACGCTGGGACTTGTAACGGTCCGTCGATGGACCGGAGACTGGACTAACCAGGAGTTCCGTGTTTCAAAGATCGTGCGCCACACTAACGGGTCAAGTTGTAAATCAAGCCGTGCGGATCCTTCACGTAGCATCGGGGAAAATGCGGTTCGTCCTTCACGATCTGACAGCCGTGCTTCACCAATCTGCGTTTTGCTTCCTCTACATCATGGACGGTGACCTCGAACACAGGACCGAGCGGTGGACCTTGCTCGATGAACAGGTTGATGTGGGCTCCGTGCAAACTCAGCATCGGCTGTTCGGCGGTAATGGTAAAACCGAGTTGCTCGATGTAGAACGCCGCCGCAGCTTTCGGATCGGGCGATTGAATCAGGATGTCGGTCCCAAAACTATTAGCCATCGCGATTCTCCTTTGTTCTTGCCATTTTAGATCTAATGCTTCTCGCGCTGTGGGAAAATGGTCTGTTGATCACCCGGCGGACACTGTTATCCAGCGGCATTGGCGCTATCGGCGCCTTGACCGCCTGCTCGCGGCCCAAAGCCAAGGGATTCGCCGGCTATGCCTTTATTGCCAATCAAGAAGGCGGTGCCGTGGCCGCGGTGGATCTGGAAGTCTTTGCTGTGGCGCGCCACATTCGCGTGGACGGAGCGCCCACCGACGTTGTCGCCCGGCGCGAGCACGCGCGCGTTTATGCGCTTACGCCGGAGAACGGAACGGTGCACGAAATTCGCGCGTCCAAGCTGACGTTCACGCGCAAACTCACCATCGCGTCCAGTGCCATCAGCATGCGGTTGTCACGCGATGAGAACACGCTGTTCGTTCTCTCGCGCGATCCGCGCCGCTTGACGGCTCTTGCCCTTGAACCACTTCACGTGGATTGGCACGTCGATCTTCCGGAAGATCCTTGCGATTTCGACATTGCTTCCGACGGTACAACTCTCGCGATTAGCCACCGCGAAGCGCGCGGCATCACTTTCGTCGATTTAGCCAAGCGAACGGCATTGCCCATGCTCCGCGCCACCGGTGAAATCGGCCTGGTGCGATTCCAATATTCCAGACAGCTGATCGCCGCGAATTTGAGCGAGCGGATGTTGTCCATCTACGATGCATCCAGCCGCAGGTTGATTGTTCACTTACCGCTGGCGGTTCGGCCGGATCAGCTCTGCTTCAACGCCGACGGCGGACAGTTGTTCGTAACCGGCGAAGGAATGGACGCGGTGGTTGTAGTTTATCCATCGTTTACTCCGGAAATCGGCGAAACAGTGCTGGCTGGCCACACTCCCGGTGCAATGGCGGCGTCGGTTTCGCCAGGTTACTTGTTCGTTGCCAACCCAAAATCGGGAGATGTCAGCATTCTGGATATTGAAACGCGCCGGGTAGTCGCGGTAACGCCAGTGGGCACGGAGCCCGGCTACATCAGCATCACGCCCGACGATCAATATGCGTTGGTCTTGAATCGAGCTTCCGGCGACATGGCCGTGATTCGGATTCCCAACGTCACGCGAGCGGTGAATGAGCAGCGGCGCTGGAAGAAAGGCCCGCTCTTCATGCTGATCCCGGTGGGATCGAAGCCGGTGAGCGCCGCTATCATGCGCGTTTGACGCGGGGTCAGGGGCGCTTTCGTGCGCCCAGCCAACCGATCGTTAGGAGCCCGCAAGTAAGCCAGGGCGCGCTGAAAGGTTCTGGCACTTCATTGAGCATGTCTTGCGCACGATACAAGCGCGTGGGAAACGTGCCCGGTTCGTACGACAGGAATTCCGGCGAGAGAAAATCGCTCTCTTCGGAATGGACAGACGTTGCCTCGGCGGACGCTGCGGAGGAATCGTTGACGACATCGGAGAGTGACACTGGGATACTTTCCAGTGTTTCTTCGGCCGCCGGAGCGCTATTAAGAATCGGATTCGCAAATAAGGACGATGGCGCCAGCATGAATGCAGCGATCACCGCCGTGAAGAGAATTATGCCGTGATTTCGCATGCCTGATTGGATGCACCCCGGCGCGGATTCGTACAAAAATGTTTCGTTACAACGTCACGATCGTCCGAACGTTTACCATGGGACCATATGCCGCACTACGCTGCCGTCGATATCGGTAGCAACTCCGTTCGCATGTTGGCTGCTGAATCCGGCGCAGGCCTGCCCATCAAAATCCTGGCAGCAGAGCGGCAGGTGACGCGTCTGGGCGAAGGAGTTTTTCGAGACGGAAAGATCCCAGCCGAAACAATGCAGTTCGTCTGCGAGAATCTTGCGCGCATGGCGCAGACCTATCGCAAGCTCGAGGTGATCGGCGTACGCGCCGTGGCGACAAGCGCGGTGCGCGACGCGAACAATCAGCATGAGTTCATTGAAAAGGCATCCAACGCATTAGGGACGCCCGTGGAAATTATCTCAGGCGCCGAAGAGGCACGGCTTATTCACCTGGGGGTACATTCGCGCTGGCCGCAACCCGGCAAGCGCGTTTTAATGGTAGATGTGGGCGGCGGGAGCGCGGAGTTGATCCTGAGCGACGATGGCGTGTTGACCGATGCCTTTTCCAAACCGCTGGGAGCGGTGCGGCTCACGGAAGTGTTTCTGAAAAACGACCCGCCTTCGCCGCTGGAGCTGCATCGCATGAACGAGTCGATTGAAGAAAAACTCGCAGCGCCGTTGCGTAAGATCGGCAAAGGTCCGTTCGACCGTGTGGTCGCGACGTCCGCAACCGCGGCGGCCGTGGTATGCGCGGTGAATCGCGTGGGGCGCGCGCATCGCGAAGAAGCGGATCGTCTGAAAGCTTCCGTCGCGGAGATCCGCAAATTCTATCGCCAGGTGACTCAGCTTAATTTGGGAGAACGGCGCAAGATCCAGGGCATTGGACCGCGCCGGGCGGAGCTGATTGTTTCGGGAGCCGCGGTTTTTCTCAAAGTGCTGGAGCTGTTTCAACAGCCGGCGCTGCACTATTCGGCGGCCGGCGTACGCGATGGAATCATCGCCGACCTTACGGCGCGCGGCGTGGGCCGCGAGCTCAGCATGCTCAGTAAAGAGCAGCGGCGGGTGGTGGAACAGATGGCGCGGCGCTACGGAGTGGATCTGCAGCACGCACGCAAAGTGGCCGAGCTGGCGCACCGGCTTTTCGAGGCGCTGCAGCAAGTTCATCGTCTGCCGCCAGCCATGGGCAAGCTGCTGGAAGCGGCGGCATATCTGCACGACATCGGCCACTTCGTAAGCGACACCGCGCATCACAAGCATTCGTATTACTTGGTGGCAAACTCCGATCTGCCGGAATTCACCGACAGCGAGCGCCACATGATTGCACTGCTTTGCCGCTATCACCGCAAATCCATGCCGGCCGCGCGCCACTCTCCTTTTCAGAGCTTTGACGCAGATTCGCGGCGCGCGATCGTTTTCCTGACGCCCCTGCTTCGAATCGCGGATAGCCTGGATCGCAGTCACGAACAGCGCGTCGCGGGAATGGATGTCCAGCTCCGCAATGGAAGCATGTCGCTGGCGTTGCAGTCGCCCGTAGATCTGGATCTTGAGTTGTGGGCTGTGGAGCGCGTGTCTGATGTGTTTCGCGAAACATATGAAATGGCGCTGACGCTGAATAAGGTGCGGTCGTGAGCGCTACCACGAATATCCACGATTTCGCGTTGGAGCAGATGAATCACTTGCTCACGCGGTTGACGTTTGAAATCCATCGGGCGGCGAAGACACCGGGGCCGGCCGAAATTCACGACGTTCGCGTAAGCATCCGGCGCTTCTCGCAAGGCTTGCTGCTGTTCAAAGATCTCTTTCCATCGTGGGAAGTGAAAAAGATCAAAAAGCGGTTGAAGCGGATGATGCGGTTGACCTCGGAAATCCGGAACCGCGACATTACCCTGGAGTACCTGACGAAAGAGAAACAAACTCGGCATCGCGCCCGCCTTGTGAAACAGCGCTTGGCGTTGCAAAAAGAGTTTTCCGAAATGGTGACGCGCTGGAATGCGCGCGAATTTTCCGCGCACTGGCGCACTGGATTGTCGCTTCGAAACACATGAGATTGAGAATCAATAAGACGGCGCAAGAAAACGCCAGGATCCTGCTGCCGAAATTGTTGGATAAATACTTCAAGGCGGGCCGGAAGGCAGCGGATGGGAAACAATCTGCACGCAAGTTGCATGGATTTCGTCTTGCGACCAAACAGTTCCGTTATTCGTTGGAGCTGTTTCGTCCCTGCTATGGCCCCAGCCTCGAGCGCAAGCTGGAAGCGTTGAGCAGCCTGCAAGGCGCTCTCGGCAAGCTGAGTGATTATGCCAGCATCCGAGCTACTTTGGCGGGCGACAAGGCGCTCGCAGCGAAGCTCGAACGCGCATCCGAGACCAAGCTGAAGGAGTTCCAAAAGCAGTGGAAGGCCTTCGATGCGGACGGCGAGCACAAACGCTGGCTGCGCTATCTGGAGAAGGGCCGGTAGTCAACTACGAAATCTGCGCAATTGCCGCCCCCAGCGCCACGGTCACCGCGGGAACCCTCAACAACATGGTCGAAACGTCGGACTTCGGCAATGCCTGATGCAGAATATTCTGCAGTTCGCCCGAGGGATTGCGGCTTTGCGCCGCCGCCCGAACGGCCGCTCGCATCTGCGCGATGTTTACAGGCGCGGCGCCGATTCCCGCCAACGTGCCCCACAAATTCACCGGAGCCGCCGGTAGCGGATTGCGCCGCAGTTCCGCTTCACTGATGATTTCGCCGCTGGTGGTTTTCGCAAACCGGTCGGCAAATTGAAGTACCAGAGCGGCCGCAAGCTGGTTCTTGAACTGATCGGCGTCGGCAAGCGTGATGTTTTGCGTTGGATCGGAGGAGGCCCAGTCGTTTGTAGGATTCATGCCTCATGCTACGCGCACCGCTTCTGCGCGGGAGCGGGACAAAGACGGTAACTCGACGAAAACACAAGACATTTAGACAATCAAGCCGAGTGACCGCGATTCGGAGTTACCATGAAAGTAAACCTATGCTTATCCGTAAATCGCCGGAGCTTCGTTATTCCCAAGTGACTCCGCGTGCCGCCTATCTGAATCGCCGGCATTTTCTGGCCGCTGGAATTGGAGGATTGGCCGCGCTTCGGCAAGCAAAAGCGGGCGCCAAGCTTTCCGCCAGCAAAAGCAGCTTCAGTACCAGCGAACCGCTCACACCGCTCGAAGCCATCACGCATTACAACAACTTCTACGAATTCGGGACCGATAAAGAAGACCCCTCGAAGAACGCGTACAAGCTCAAGACATCGCCCTGGACAGTGAAGGTGGAAGGTGCGGTCGCGAAATCGACCGTGCTCGATTTGGATGCTATTTTCAAAATCGCGCCGCTCGAAGAGCGGATTTACCGGCATCGCTGCGTCGAACGATGGTCGATGGTAATCCCGTGGATCGGCTTTCCCTTGAACGCGCTCCTCAAAAAGGTGGATCCGACCGCCAAGGCCAAGTACGTTGCATTCGAGAGCCTGTACGATTCGAAGTCGATGCTGCCTTCCGCGTTCGCCGGAATCAACTTTCCCTATATCGAGGGATTGCGCATGGACGAAGCCATGCATCCGCTGACGCTGCTTGCGGTGGGATTGTATGGCGAGAATCTGCCCAACCAGGATGGCGCGCCCATTCGATTAGTGGTGCCGTGGAAGTACGGGTACAAGAGCATCAAGTCCATCGTCAAGATAAAACTGGTCGAGAAAGAGCCGCCCACCACATGGAATCTTTCGGCTTCGAATGAGTATGGCTTCTATTCGAATGTGAATCCGGAACGCGATCATCCGCGCTGGAGCCAAACGAAAGAGCGCCGCATCGGCGAGTTTCGCTTGCGCGATACGGTGAAGTTCAACGGCTACGGCGATCAGGTGGCGAGCCTCTATAACGGGATGGATTTGATCCGCAAGTATTACTAAGCAGAATGAACAAGGTCCTCTCCAGCCGCTGGGCCAAGGTCCTGTTGTTCGCGCTCTGCCTGCTCCCGCTGCTTTTGTTGATCTGGCGTTTCTACCACGATCAGCTAGGAGCGAATCCCATTGAGAACATCACGCACAAAACCGGAGACTGGACCATCCGATTTCTGCTCATTACTCTGTGCGTCACGCCTTTTCGAAAGCTGTTGAACCAGCCGAAGCTGGCACGGTTCCGCCGGATGCTCGGACTCTTCGCGTTTTTCTACGGATGCCTGCACTTGATGACCTGGGTCTGGCTGGACAAATTCTTCGATCTGCACGAGATGTGGCGCGATGTGGTGAAGCGCCGCTACATTACCGTCGGGATGACTGGGTTCGTTTTGCTGATTCCGCTCGCGATCACATCCACTGCTGGGTGGGTTCGGCGGCTGGGATTTGTCCGCTGGCAGCGATTGCATCGGTTGGTCTATTTCAGCGCATTGGCTGGAGTGATTCATTATTACTGGCTGGTGAAGTCGGATGTGCGGTTGCCACTGTTGTATGCGGGGATTTTGGCAATCCTGCTTATTTACAGGCTTCCCGGATGGTTGCGATCAACCGAACCGCGACCGCAAGGAAGCGTTGCCCATCGTTGACGTTGCGGTCGCGGTTCGGTAGCTGAAGCGATGCTAAAATAAGAGAGTCTTGGGAGGTCGTCTAATGGTAAGACTGCAGACTCTGGATCTGCGTATCGGGGTTCGAGTCCCTGCCTCCCAGCCAATCAACACCATGAAGTACCGAACGCTTTGCCTGCTTCCGCTATTCTGTTTCGCCCTTTGGAGCCAGGAAGCGCCTCCGAGCGCAACACCTCCTCCTGGCGTGGATGAAGCGTTGCGGGCCCGGGTGGCGCAATTCTACTCTGCAAACATCAGTGGAAAATGGCGCGATGCATTCGCGGTGGTGGCCGACGATATGCAGAACGAGTATCTGGCTGCTTCCAAAGATACGTACGACAAGTGCGAAACGATGAAGATCACGTATTCGGATAACTTCACCAAAGCCACCGTTCGCGAGAATTGTCACGGCGAATATCGCTGGCACAACAGCCATCTTCCTGCCACGATTCCCTTGACCAGCACCTGGAAAGTGGTGGATGGCCAATGGTATTGGTATTGGCTGAAGCCGACCGAAGTGATGACGCCCTGGGGACTTTCGACGGTGACTCCCGACGATCCGAAGGGCACAGCCGCCGCGAAAGTGAATGCCAATGTAGAGACGGTGTTGAAAGATCCGGCCTCCATGGCCAAAGCGATTTTAAGCCAGATCAAGGTGGACAAAAAGGAAATTCACCTGCTTGGCTATGAGTCCTCGAAAGATGAGTTGCACATCTCGAACACGATGCCGGGAACCATTTCGGTGAAGATCAACTGTGCGCCATTGCCCGGATTTAAGATCAAGCAGGCAGCCGAAGATGTGGGTCCCAACCAGAGTTTAGCGGTCGGATTTGAGTATGATGCCGATGAGGCGAAGCGGCTCTGCGGCGAATGCTACAAGCTGCCGAAACCCATGCTTACCGCGACCGTCCGGATGGAGCCGACTGCACAAACGTTCGCAATCAAGATCACTTTCGCGCTCTCGCCGGATCAAGAAAAGCAGTTGCCGAAAGAGTTGCGCCCGAAGACTCCTCCACTCAATCCGCCAATCAAGTAGCTGCCCACTGGTTGGCCTTTGCCGTGCCTAGTCTCTCCGCAGAGGCTTTGCACGGATGATGAACATCGATGTGGTTTTCGGCGGCTTAAATAGCGCTGCCACGCCGGCGAGTAAGGCGAATCAGCTCTCATCGCTTTCGGCTCAATCTTTTACGACATTCCTCTCGGAAGCGCTTTCCGATACTTTGACGAAGTTCGGGATCAATCCGAACAGCTTTCAGCTAACACTGACGAATCAACCGGGTCAAACTCCTGCCACGAGTCCAAATCCTGCCGCTAGCCCAGGCGCGGCGGCGATTCCGGCCGTTCCTGTCATGCCAAATGAAACGGTTGCCCCGCCGGTTGCGCCTCCTGTCGCGGCACCTGCCCTAGTTGCGCCGGCAGCAGTTGCCGATCAAATTCAGCCGGCCGTTTCCACGCCCAGTTCCAATTCAACAACTTGGTACGCCAGCAATCCTGCGGACGATGCTTACTGGTCCGCGCAGCCTGCCGCGGTGCAGCAACTGCGGGGAATCGACAACCTGGATGAAAGAAAAACTCTGGGGGAGCAACTGGCCAAAGAGGGTTACAACATCGATGTACCGATTATGATTTGGGGTTGGGACGCGGCCAAGGTCACTGCGGCCCGTGAATCCTACGGATATACCTGGGTCCCATCGGCGTTGCAGCAGCAGGTAAGCGCGGCTCCGGGTGTAAGCGGCGGTGGAATTACTCCGTACAATCCAAGTAATCCACCGGCCGGGTCAATTCGGGTTTGAGAAAGGGCAAGCCTGAGCTTGCCCCACTTCTTATTGGATTGGGATCTTCGTGGATTGCGCGAAGTATTTCCCCGAAGGATCCACCAGGATCAGGCCGAACGGCTGGCCTGGGCCGGCCTCCGTGGTGAGCGGCACCTGAACTCCGACGATGTACACTCCAACCAATCCTGGAGCGTAGTCTACCGTAGTGTGCGGTACGCCTTTGTTGTTTAGGCCGACTACCACTGTGGCGGTAACTAACTGACCAGCGCCTTGGGTATTGGTCGCCGCTGCCGGCGAGGTTTGGCCGAGGCCGGTGGCGAAGACGTAGATGGTCTCGCCACGTTGTGCCGGATTCGTCGGGCTCACGTAGCTGCCGTCGCTGCGAACCGCGACCGCGATCGTCTGGTTTCCATATGTACTGGTGAAGACGCCCGGAGCATACGGCACCACCGGAATCGTATAGGTAGCGCTTCCACCTCCTGCCGCATTGAGCACAACCGTAGCGTTGCCCGTTTGCGTTTCAAATGGCACCTGAATGGTCATCGACTGTACACCATTCTGGTTGGAGACGTAGAAGATCGGCGCCGGCACTCCGTTGAACGTGATGCTGATTCCGGCGAGCGTGGTTTGAAGCGGTCCGAGAATCGTCAGTCCACTGACGACACCAACCACACCGTTGGCGAACCCGCCGCCCTGAACCGTTACAATCTCACCGGGCGCCACGCATCCCGGCGACTGGCAACCGTGCTGAAGTTGGAACGAGGTGCCGTTCAGGAACACGATGTTCTGCGGTCCCATTTGGCCGGAGGTCAGATGGAAGGTGGTAGAGAAGCCGCCGGAGGATGCAGTAATGGTGATATTGCCTGCGGTCGCCCCAGCAGTGACGACGGTGGATGCGACTCCAGTGGCATCGGTATTCGTGTTGGGCGTCGCGATGGTCGCGCTGCCGCTGCCCAGCTGGAATGTGACAGGCGCTCCCGGTACGCCGTTGCCTTGGTTGTCCACAACTTTCACCAAAAGCGGAGCGGCGAAGGCGGTGTTGACGAAGGTCTGTTGACCGTCACCGGAGACGGGCACGATGTTAGCCGCGGTGCTGGCAATGGTTAGGGCGAATGAGGCCGATGCGCTCCCCGCGGTTACCTGGATGATCACGGTTCCTACCGTGCTTCCCAGCGTCACGAGCGTCGAAGCGCTGCCGGCGGAGTTGGTCGCGTTGCTGGTGTTTTGCAGAGTGGCGGGCACGCCTGTATTGAGTACTTGCCAGCTCACCGGACCGTAATCCGATAGGACGTTGCCAAAGGAATCGCTAACTTGAATGACGAGAGCGTTGGGCAATTGCGCGCCGGGTTTCCCAGTTTGATTATTCCCTTGCACGATCGTGATCTTTCCAGGAGGACCGGGAGTAATCTTCAGCGGGTAGGCGATGGTATCGAATGCATAGCCATATTGCGCGCCGATTGGCGATGTACCCACGTTCCCGTTAAGCACGAGATCGCACGTGATTTTTCCGTGAGCATCCGAGAGCACGCCATTCCCCGTCGGATCTTTACAGGTTCCGAACGCATTCGGCGTGTTGGCCGGAGGCACCGTGCATGTCCCAGGACTGCTTACGCCACCCGGTCCAACGGTCGGAGCCGTGGGTACGCAGGCGAAGATGCTGACGTTCGGAATCGGAATGCCCTTGCCGTCGACGATGATCGCTTGGAAGGCGCCCGGTATGGTGGTGCCGGCTGGTCCGGTCAGTGTTTGTCCGGGCTGAGGCGCGACAAACTGCACCAGCGGAGCGAACGATGTGTTCGTCGGATAGGTTGTTTCGTAAAAAGTGATTACATTGGTGCCGGGGGCTTGCGCCGTAATTTGCGCGCCGTTCGAGGCGAGACCAAGCGGCACCACGCTCGTGAGATACGCGGCGGATGCAATGCCTTGCGAGTTGGTATTGATTGTTGCAGTAGTCCCGTTGGAGATGGACGTTCCTCCGAACAGTGTTCCGGTTCCGCTGATCAGCTTGTACGTAACGGGCACGTTGCTGAGGGGCTTTCCATTCAAGTCGGTGACGAGCGCGAGCAACGGAGATCCAAATCCCGGAATCGAGGTGTTCACGTTTTCCCTCAGGAGTTGCCCCTGTCCGGCGACAATCGAGATTACTCCGGCGTTCGCCGACGTGGGAGTGCCCACAGTGATGATGAATCCGTAGGGATGTTTGCCGTCGGTCGCCGTAACTGTTACGGTTCCGTTCGATGCGGGAGCGGTGAGGATGGTGGACGCGAATCCGTTTGAACCGGTTGTTACCGATGTCGGAGAAACGCTTCCGAGATTCGTGGAGAAAGTAATGGTGACGCCGCTGACAACCTTTCCGTTGGTGTCGAGAGAACGAACCACCAGCGGAAGACTCCTTCCGTTCGGCGAGATAGTTTGTTTGTCGCCATACGCCAGCAACACCGCCGAGGGCCCCGTGGAGGGTTGGGGTGCAAGGTATTCCAGGCTGGTGAACTGTTGATTTGGCAGTCCGGTTTGGGCTGTCAATTGATTCACGGTAAGGTCGACGCGATACAGAATATTGCCGGCTGAGATGAAAAGATATTGCGCGGTAGTGCGGCCGGTAAAGGGAATTTCGTTAGAAATAGCCACTCCCTGGATGAAAGTAGTCGGGGCTCCGCCGGTAGCTGCCGTCCCGATTGTGATCGAGCTTCCGGTGGCTGCGATGTTCACTTGATACAGTGCGCCGGTCTGACTGGAATACGCAAAAACGGTTGTATTGCTGGCGGGCAGAAGAGTATCGAAAACGGTATTCGGAGCGTTCTGGCTGGGGATGAAATTGGCAAGCGTGTGGGCGTTGAGGTCAAAGAACAAAATAGCTTGACCGGTTGCGGGAGTGTTGTTCACAGCCAGCCCATAGCGGCCGTCCGGGGTGAAAACCAGGCGTCCTGGGAGTGCGTTCACGCCGATGAGTCCACCGGTGGTGGGGAGCAGAGTCGCAGGGTCCAACTCGATCACTTGATTTTGGGTGCTCACGTAGACGCGGCCATTCGGGCCCACGGACACTCCGGTGGCGGTTCCGGAAATTCCATATACCGGATTCGCTTTCGTATTCGTAGTAAGATCGATCGCGTTCAGTTGGCTCCCGCCTGCGGTGGTGGTGCCTAAGGCGTATGCGGTCTTTCCATCCAAGCTCAGGGCTACATCGAAAATGTTGACGCCTGTATTGATTCCGCCGGCCACTTGCTCCTGATCCTTTACCGTTTCGAAAATGTGCAGTGTGCCCGCAGCGACGACGACCTTTCCGCCATCCGGAGTAATCGCGGCAGCGCTTGGTGTGGTGACAAATGTCGCGAGTAGTTTGGGATTCTGGAAATTCGCGTCCACAGAAGTAACCGGATTACTGGTGGATTTGGCAACGACGTAGAACTTCGTACCGTCCGGCTTGGGCAGCAGTATGAATGTGCTATCGCCAGCCGTGAAAGTGCTGGTTGACAGGAGTGGATTAACACCGAACACCGCAACATTCGCGCCGAGCGAGTTGTATCCAGGCAATGCCGCGACGTCATCGGCCTGAAGATTGGAGACGAGCAATCCGGTGCAGGCTGCAAGGAACAGAGCTAGCCTTTTAGACATTTTTATACTAGGACCTTTCGTAGGAATGTAGCTGGGACGCGGGGAGTAACTCTACAAGAGTACCACAAAGTACCAAAAGTCAAGTATCCCGTACTAAGAAAAAAGGGGGAGGCCGAAGCCTCCCCCTTTTTGTTACTGCGACAACGGTTACGGTTAGTGACCTTCGTTCTCGCCAAGGACGCCAGTGCGGCTGAATCCGAACGGCGCTCCAGCAAGATTGAACGGGAAGTCAAGCTGGATAGCGAGATAACCTTCCGCCAGTTTCTGGGCACCGACGTCGCTGATGAAGGCGAAGCCGTGGCAGTACTGGAAGTTGGCCACCGAGATGATGTATCCCTCAAAGCCCGGCACCGCCGGTACTCCGAAGTTTCCACCACCCGAGAGGTTGAAGATCAGCTCCTGACCGGCCGGCACTGTTTGAGTGACGAACGGCGGAGGCGCTACACCACCACCGGCGGTGCTGCCGAAGTAGTAGAGCTTTACCGTGCCCTGTTGGGGACCGGTGCCAAATGGGTCAAGCGAGGTGTTCGCCAGCGCGATACCCGTGTCGAATCCGGACGTGTTTGTCACGAACGGGAACAGCAGGTCGCAGGTGCAGAGGTTGATGTCGAACGCAGCGCGCGGCGTCGAAGTGTCGCCGAAGCGTGGGATCGGATCAACTGCCGAAGCGGTTCCAACGTTGCTCAGCGGAGCGAAGCTGACGTTGACCGTGCTGGAGCCGGGCGCCGGCAGATTCTGCGCGGTGGCCGACAAGAACGCTACGAACACGCTGATGTACGCCGATTCCGGAACGTTCGGATCGGAGTTCACAACTTCGTAGGTGGCATAGCCAGTGGTTCCGCTGTAGCTAACTTCGGCAACGCCACCGGTACCGGTGATCGCAGTGAAGCTAGAGGAAGCGCCATTGGCATCCGCCGAAACCAGCGTCAATTGACCGAAGTCAATTCCGGGGGCTACCGGGGCTGGAGGCTGAGGCGGCGTGCTGCAATTCGCCGAACCGGAGCTGCCGCTCGAAATCAAGCTGCATGCGCCCGTGGATGTCGTGGTCTGACTGTTGTTGTCCAGAGGCACGGTGGTGGCGACGAAGATATGCACACCAGCTCCCAGGTTGTTAAACCGGAGAAGGATGCGGGTTCCTGTGTCAGCCAGGCCGACGATCGGCGTAGACGCGAACAGGGTGGGTGCGTAGAAGCCGGATTCCGTGTTGTACGGATAACCCGGTACGTTCTGAGCAACCGGCGCCGGTGCGGTGACACCGTCGGAGGTCAGAGCGATGTTCCGTCTCTTAAAGGACGAGGCGAAGCCTTCTGACACCTTGATAAAGAAGTCTGATGTACCTCCACCACCGCTCAGCAGGTCCGCATTGTTGTCGGCGCACTGCAGGAACGAAGCCGTGGAGCCACCAACCACGAGACCAACCTGAATGAAGGCTACGGTCTGGGTCGGGTTGTTGATGGTGACCTGTTGCGAACCGTTCACCGCGATGTACATCGTGATCTGCGTCGGGATCAGCGTCGAAGAAACGCCGAGCTGGAACGCATTGGCACGAACGTTGGTGATACGGATCACGCGCTGTCCGGCGGTTCCGGGAGCGTCAATCGGCACGCCGAGGAACACCACGGAGCTAGCGCTATTCTGACGGCCCGAGAACACGTTGGGCTGTGTTGCGTACGGACTTGTGGAGGGTACGCCAACGAACGTGCCAGTCTCGGGGCAAGAATTACCTTGGCCGTTTTCCGTGCAAAGATTTTGCAGCGGAGAGCCATCCGGAGGCAGCACAACCGAATTGTTCGGAATTGCCACCGTTGGATCCGGGTGCGGCTCGTCAATCATCAGAGTGGCTTCCGATAGGCTGCCACTGCCGATGATGCGGCTGGTGATGTTGGTGTTCAAAAAGATCGTTACGTTAGACAGCGGGATCGCCGCACCCAAGAGGGTCGGTGTTCCGCCGTTGCAGTTCAGGAGCATGTCACCAACCAGCTCCGTCAAGCCTTCTGCACGGACGATCGTCGGGTTGCCCGCATTCGCTGTGCAGTTAAACGCAGGCGTCTGCAAGCCAATTTGCGCGTTCGCCGAGCTGCCCATACCGAGCAGAAGGGCTACTACTGCAAACGCTAAGAACCATTTGCGAAAATCTGCCATTTCCTTCTCCTTGTGAAATTTTGAAATTGAATTGATGGAAGTTCTCTTTTTCAACCTGAGCCTCTTATCTACCACCGTCATGAAGATTTCGAATTTCACCCGATCAGACCTAGCGTGTGGCTCTGCACTGCCTTTTTCGCCTTGCCTTTTCGAATTCCTCTCATTGTCCTCACTGGGCTCAACTTGTTTTCTTTAAACTTCTCGTAATATCTGTGCTCGCGGGATTCATGCGTCAAAGATGAATGCCGCCAAACCGTCCGGATGCAGTCAAATCATTCATAACACTCAAACGCAAGTCAAGTCAAGCGTAAAGTACTATTAAACTTTTCAAACCACGCCCGAACCTAGAAACGGCCTAGCAAATGATTAGAACATAGGTTGTGGCGCTAAGTCAATACTTTACAGCCAATGGTTGCGCCCGGTGTGCGAATGGCGTCGCAAGCAGGCTTACCGGTACTTACTACCATTACTCCTGCAAGCGCCTTAGTAAGTGTTCTCTACAGATTCTGAAGAGGTTGTCTTTACTCTTTGACGTCCTTTTTCAGAGCCTTCAGGCGACCCTTCAGCTCGTCGGTCGCGTCCGACATCTGGTTACTGTCAAAGATGACACGCGGTGTCATGAATATGATCAATTCTGAACGGGATTTGGAGTAGGAACGCGATCCGAACAGCGCGCCGAGGAGCGGAATCCGGTGTAAGCCTGGAATTCCCGAACTCTGCAGCGAGTTCTGCTCTGAAATGATGCCGCCGATCGCGATGGTATCGCCGTCTTGCACAGTAATCTGTGTTTGGATGGACTTCTTATCGAAGGATGGCGATTGAATCGCGCTGGTGGTGGTCGCGGTGGGATCGCTCACTTCCTGATCGATGACCAGCGTGACCACGCCGCTTGGAGTCACGCGCGCCAGGATGTTCAGAGTGACGCCGGTGCTGACATTCGAGATGGAATTGGCAAACAGCGAGTTCCCGCCTTGCTGCACTCCCGTCACCGCCTGCGCGGAGAGCGTGGGAACTTCAGTGCCGACGTTGATGCTCGCGGGAATGCTATCGGTAGCGATTACCGAAGGAGCGGAGAGAACCTTCGCGCGGCTCTCGGATTCTTGCAATTGCACCGCTGCCAAAAGCTCGCGGCTCTTTCCGACCAGAGCGGCTCCGGAAAGATTGGTCACGCCCGATCCGAAATCGGCAAGAAAGCTATGCGAAGTGCTACCGGAAAGTTGCTGGAGCTTGGCAGCGACATCGCTCGAGAAAGCGTGAGACAAATCCACCGAGTAAATCTTCGCTTCGATCAAAACCTGGCGCGGAGGAATGTCCAAATCTTTGAGCAGGGTCAGAATGTTGTCGTACTCCTGCGGCGTGGCTTGAATCAACAACGTGTTATTGAACGGATTCGCGACAATGCGCGGAACGCGGCCGATCAGCGATCCGGGACCTTGCGCGTTGCCCAAATAATTTCCAGTTAGATCTCCCGCTGTTCCTGTGGCCGGCGCGCCGGTTGCACCTGGCAGCATTGCTCCACTCGACGTTTGGCCGGTGGGATTGCCATATTGCGGATACGCGCCCATCTGGCTGAAGCCGCCAAATCCTCCGCCTCCTCCATAACCTCCGCCGTACATTCCACCACCATAACCGCCGCCAAATCCGCCGCCGCCGAATCCACCACCGTACATGCCGCCGCCGTTGGCCCCGCCGTACATTCCTCCACCGAGTCCGCCGCCACCCATGCCTCCGCCGTACATTCCGCCGACGCCGCTTTGCGCCATGCACATCGCCATTCCGCCGCCATAGCCGAAGCCGGAAAACTGCGTATAAAGAGCGTTGATGGAGCAGCCAATGGATTGGGCGTCGCCATAACGGACGCGATAAACGTAGCTCTGCACAGCTCCCGCGCGCGATTTCACGGGAACATCCAATTTCGCCAGCCACTTCTCCACTTCATTGAAGGCTCCAGGATTCGGGGCCACCGCGATGATGGTATTAATGCGATCGATCGGGAGAAATTTGATGGGCGAGTTTTTCTCGGACATCGAGATGGACTTGACGATGCCCTCCAATTCCTTTGCCATATCCGAAGGCCGGCCGTTTTTCACTTCGAAGACGTGCACGCGTTGATTGGCCAACGAATCACTGTCGAACATCGCGATCAGATCCATCAGCCGATGCATATTGCGCCGGCTGTCGAGGATCAGGAGAAGATTCGCGGGCAGATATTCATAAATGGATGCGTTCTCGCCGATGAAGGGCTGCAGCACTTTCATCAGCTCGGCGGAAGTGACGAATTTGAGAAAAACCAGATTCAGCATGATCTGGTCGTCATCGGGGATGTTGCTCGAGTCGGTGATCTTTTCCGGCTGCAGCGCGTGATGCGAGATATCGGCCAGCGGGAGGATGCGATATAGCTCCCCCTCTTTCACCATGCCGGCGCCGTTGATGCGCAGAATGGCTTCGAGCAGCGACTTCGGATCGATGTTCTTGGTCTCGCCGTAAGTATTCAGAATCACGCCGCCTTTTACGCGGGGATCCAAAATATAGTTGATCTTGAGTTGGCGCGCGAGAACGTCGATGACCTCCGTCAGGTTGACGTTATTCAGGTTCAGCCCGCCGTAGGTGGTAGGGGGTCCGCTCGGCGGGGCCATCGATGTCGGAGCAGTGGCCGGCGCGGTGCCCTGCGCTCCGCCTAAAGAAGTGGATGTCGAAGTTGGAGTCGGCGTTTGCGCCGCAGGATTGCTGTTCTGCTTCTGCACGGGCCCGGTCGGCTGCGCATTGGTATTTCCCGGAGGTCTCCGAGCCGGAGCTTGTCCGAACGCGGCGGATAACACTGCCAGCGCGAGGATTCCACTTCGATACCAGTTCGGGATTCGCACTTAGTGTTGCTCCGGAGCCTTGTTTCCGAGCGCCGCTTGCCGGGCGTGTTCCTGAGTTTCGAAGGAGGCTTTTTCCTCCTCCGTCATTTCGGATTTCTTGCGCACCCACTTTTGCGGACCGAAGGGCGTGAGGCGCTGGAACTCCACGCTGTCGCCGAGATCTTTCATTGTGAGGCTGGCCGAGGGCGGCGGCTGCTGTTGCGATTGACCGTTCACATCACCAGGCTTTTCTTCCCACTTACTCACTCCGAACGGGGTCTTGCGATACAGCCAATGTTTTCCTTGCGCGTCCGTGGTGCGGTACAAATTTGCGCCGACTTCTTCGGCATCCTTCGGAACCGTTGGCAGAGCGGCGGCTGCTTTCTGATCCTGCGACATCGCGGTGGGAGCCGGTGCGGTGGTGTCTTGGTGCAGATTCCGCTTCGGCTGGTTGCTCACCACGCCGTTGTTCGGACGTTTGTGAGTCGCCGGATTGGTGGGCCCGTTGGCAGTCTTAGTGTCTTTTGGGTCAGCGGGCTTCTTGGTTTCCTGATCCACCGCGAGCGCTAGCGCGGCGCTCATGCCGAGCAATCCGCAAAACAATCCAATCGTCTTCATAGCTTTGTTTCCTCTCATTTCACTTGCTCCCAACGGCAAGCGCTGCCGAAGGGCGTGGAACTAACGACTTTCTTGAATCCGTCAATCACAGTGCCGGTGGCCGAGTCGTCACCCGGCTTGCAGCCGCGCATGTCGCTGGCGCCGACATCCACCCAGTGATCCGATTTATTCGCGTCCGACAAACTTTGACCCTTCGAAGCGGATGGCGCGTTGGGAGTGGCCGGCTGCGCGGGCGCCGCGGCTTCGGCAACCTGTGCTGTACGATCCATCAATTCGTCGATCCGCTTCTTGAACTCTTTTCCATCCCACTCGAACGTGATGTACTGGCTGTCGACAGACACAATCTTCCATTCGCCCACTCGGTCACCCATTCGATAACCGCGCTGCGGACCACCCGGACGCATGCTCAACATCACCACCGGCGGAGTTCCTTCCCATAACAAGACGCCGCGAGCCACCGGAAAAGCCGGAACCGGTTTTTCTTTCGGCGGCGCCACGGGGTCGAGAATGACTTGCGGGTTCCGATCCTTCGAAAACAGATTCAGTTGCGCGACTTCGGCGTAAGTCATAGCGGCAAGCGGCGAAGGCCTAGGCACGGCCGGGACACGGGGCGGGGGACTCGGTTTGACGATGGTTGCCAGGAACGCGCGGGATCGCGCATGGGCTTCGATCCATTCGGCGCGCATTTGCCAGATCAGAAATCCGAGCACCGCCGCCAGCGCGACATCGAGGAGCACGAGTTTGCGCGTCACAACGCCGACATCCCCTTCTTTTCGGGAACCAGGCGGCGCGGCACCAGGCCGGAAACGGTCAATCGCACGGGCATCACTTTCGATTTCGGATTCGCGGCCCCACAGCGAATCTCATCTGTAGCGATGATCTCCGGCTGGGAGCTGATCGACGCGAGCAGATTAAGCAATTCGTCAATGCGGCAATCCAAGCTCACTGAGACGGTGACTTTGGCGTACGATTCTCCATACGAGCGCGGCTGGCCGAGTTCCGATTGGCGCAGATCGAGCGGAGGAAACTGCGCTTTCGAGACACGGCGTAGGATCTGCAGCAACTGCGCTTGTGCTTGCTCCGCCGTGTCGCCGGGAATCAGGCCTTTCTCGCGCTCGGCGAGTTCGGCGGAGACTTGCTTGAGCACTGTTTCTTTGCCCTGCACGGTCGCCATGGCCGACCGCAGTATGGCGATTCTTTTTTCATCGCGCGCTATGCTTTCCACCGGGGCGGCGATCTTGGTGCTGCCTGAAGACGAAGAAGATCCGGTGAGCAGATAAATCACGCCAAAGAGGACAACCGCGATGCCAAGAATCGAGAGTGCGCGCTTGTCGCGATCGTTGACGGTCACGGCGTCACTCCTTGCCGCGCTCCTCGGATGCTGAAGATGTCGCCGCCTTGCCCGCGAGCGATCGGAATCACGAACGCGGACCCGCGAAACTGCTTCGAGCTATCCAAAACCTTGAGCAGCGCCGCGGCCTGTTCCGCTTCGCCGGCAACGGTCACCGAATCGCGCGAGAGCTGCATGGAATTCAGAAACGTGGGAGGCGTAAAAAGCTTCGTGAGCTCGCTCATTGCTTCGAGATCTTCCTTGGTGCGGCCGCGGAATGCATCCAAAGTTTGTGTGCGATTCCGTGTGGTGGCGATTTTGCGGTCGAGCTCGAGGGCGTAGCGGGCTTGCGGTTCCAGCTTGTGGATTTCGTTGCGCAACAGTGCCAGGTACTGGCGATCCGCATATTTTGGATAAGCAAGCACCGCGCCGAGCAGCAATAGCGAGAGGCTAGCCAACGCAATCGCGGGAACGAAGCGCAGCCGCGAAGTGGATTGGCGCTGTTCGCGCGGCAACAGATTCACCGAGAGCGGGCGGATGGGCGCGGCGCCCGCGACTGCTGTCGCGTAAGCCAACGCCGAGCGGGAAAGATCATAGTCGGCGGGTGTTGCGAGCGGCTGGGGAAGCTGGTCGTGCAGCGCGGCAGGCGCAGTTTCCGGATCGAGCCGGAGTTCCGCAATCGCCAGCGTGGTGGCCCTGCCAGAGGAGCCATCCACGCGCGCGGAGAAGATCGGACGGGCCGGGCTTTCGCCGTAAACTTCCAGTTCCTCGCCGGCTTGTTCCAGCAGCAGGAAGCCTTGCGCGGGCGGATCGGAAAATACCCGCACCGCCGAGTAGATCGACGGCGCGGCAAAGGTGAAGGAAGCTACTTTTACACCCGCTTCGGCGAAACGCGTGCTGTAGCGCTCCAGCACGGTGCGCCGCGTGATGCCCACGAGAATAGCGGAAGTTTTTCCGATGCGCGCCCAATCGAACACGGCATCTTCTTCCGAATACGGATTGAGCGAATCGATTTCGAACCGGATGGCGGACGCGAGATCTTTGTCCGAAACACCTGGCAGCATGACTTGGCGGACAATCACTTCATCGCGCGGCAACAAGACTCCGGCCGAGAGATGTCCGACGCCCAGCTTTTTCAAAAATGCGGTGTAGGTTGAACCCCAATCGCTTGCGGGAAGTTCGTGGAAGCGCGGAATGGTCAGCTCACCGAGCACTCGCACGCCGGAAGGTCGCGAGCGGACCACGGTGACCATCAGGTTCTCGCGGCCGATCTCGATGCCGATGCCGGTTCCTATCGCGAGCCATTTTTTGAAGTCGGTGGTTTTCATTGCACGGTCACCTGCTGATCAAACCACGGCTGATCGGACCACGCCTGGTCATACCAGCGCAGGATGTGAAACGGCGGATCCCACCCGGGTCCGAGAAAACGAACCAGCGTTTCCACCGAACGGCGCAGATCGGACAACTGTCCGTTGGGCAGCGCCAGACGTGCTGTAGCGCGCAGGGTCGCCACGGTGGTTTGGGTACGTTGCAGGCGCGAGAAGCCTTGCGAGCCATCCGAAAAAGCGGAGATCTGGCCCCCGGACAGGATCGGCGTCCTCTGCCGCAGATTTACGATTGCAGCCGCGGTTCCGGGGCTGACTCCGATGGCCATCATCACCGCGGGTTCGGCCGTATTCACGTCGATCAGGCCGGTGGATCCGTAAACGGAGAGGCAGTCGCGCAGCCCAGCGCGGCGCACCAGGTGGTTCTGCAAATCGTGGGTGTAGTTACCGTAAAACAAATCTCGAGTTACTCCGCGAATCAGCAGCAATTCTTCAATCTCTTGGAAAGACGCGTGACGAGCCCGAAAAGACGGCGTGAGCGACATATAATATTGATCGAATTGGGTAAAGGATCCTCCGGGCGAGCCGGTCCGCCAGTCCACAATGCCTTGTGTAATGGCCTGGGCGGCTTCGGGCGGGGTCCCGAGCGCGATCATCAAATTCATGATCTGCTGTGGCGGCGATTGGTTCACGTTGAGCTTGGCGGTCTCGGGAATCAGATTGACAATCGCCACGCCGGTCGGGAAAGCGAACTCCATTCTGGTCATCGGGCCTTGGTCGCCAATTCTGGTGGCCGCGCCGGGAGCATGGAACGTCGGCCCCCATTCGATTCGCAAGATCGCCCGATGGATGGCGCCGGTGGCGAGGTAATAGGCGCGCACGGAGTCGATTGCCGTAGAGGCGCGTTCGGTTTCCGAGCGAACGGTAGTGGCCACGGAGAACGCGATGGCGGATAGTGCGGCAGTGAGCCACAGGACGGCGAGTAGTGCACTACCCTTCCGATCAAAACGCATAATCTTCCAGCGGCAGGCGCGTCACGTGGATCGGCATGGTGAGCGTCACCGGTTCCAGCTTGGCGGCGTTGGGCTTGAGCGGCGCCATTTCAATGCGGATGGCGTTGGGAAGCAGGCGCTGCTGGGTCCAAATCGGCACCCAGCGCGCGGATTCGGGCGGCGGACGCAGCTCTCGAAAACTGAAGCGGCAGTAAGCGAGCTTGTCGGCCAGTACGAACGAGGCGGGTCCTGTCTGAATCGGCAGGAAGGTGGGCAAAGGGCCGCCGGCGGCGCAGAATTGTCCGGCGGAACGCGGTCCGCTGTACAGATGTTCATTGACGATCAGGCGAACGCCCTCGGCATTTTCGCCGGGAATGACCATGTATTCGAGGATCATGGGCAATCCGCGCGATCCTTCCTGGAGCGAATAGCTGGACGTGAGCCGCATGGATTGTGGCTCGCCTTGGAAGAACATGGCGTGCCCGGGAGGTCCATCGCCGGCATTTTGGCAATCGGCGGTGACAGGCATCAGCCCGGCGATCTGCTGTTCGAGAACGCGCTCGACGCCGGCGACGCGGCGATTGCTCATCAGCCGTTCATCCACTTTGTTCATCGCGCTCAAGCCGACGCGGAGAGACACCACGATTACGACGGCGATGATGCTGAATAAAGTAATGGCGATCAACAATTCGAGCAGTGTGAAGCCGTTTCGTTTCTCGTTTCTCGTTTCTCGTTGGGGACGGTCCTTCATCTCCCAATCCCCGCCGCCCGATCTTCGGGCGTGATTACGGATCGGCGGAAGCCTTCGAGCGTGAAGGTTTTTCGCTTGTCGCCTTGCATCCACCAGATTTCGAGTTCGACGCGCTCGAGATACGGAACGCCGGGTCCCGCGGTGTTGGGCATTTCGAAAGGCGAGAGGCGCGCGCGCCATCCGGCTTTCAAATCGCCTGCTGTTTCCGCGTCCCAGATTCCTTCGATGGGCGTGAGTTTCGGCAGTTTATTCGCGATCAGCAGTTCGTCCATCTTCTGGCGTCCGAGCAGTGCGGCGCGGTCGTATTCGGTGAGGCGCGAGGCGTTGCCTAGAGAGCTCGAAAGGGCCGACAGCAAGCCCGTCACGGCGATCGCCAAGATGACTGTGGCGATGAGCACTTCGAGTAACGTGAAGCCGCGTTGCTGTTTCATTGAGGCCGTTCCACGCGGGGGACGCCGGTGATGGGATCCACGCGCACGATGCGGTCCACATTTCTGCGATTGATGAGCTCGATACCAAAACGCGGCGGCGCACTGTTGGGATACAGCATGATGATGCGCGGCGCGTTGGGTTCCTCGGGCGCTTCGGGCAGCACATGCGTGATGCTGATACCGTCCGGCATTTCGAATTTGCGGAGGAATCCGGGTTCGGTGGAGCGCATGGTCAGTGTGTTTTCGTTTTTGGAAATGGTGAGTTTGATAACCTGCTGACGGCGTTCGGCGCGGTTGAGGGCGGAGTTGACGAAGCTGACGACGCCGTTGGTGGCCCAGTTGAGGCGAAGGGAATCGATACCGGATGTCACGGCGGGGAAACTGACGCCGACCAAGAGAGAAATGATCACCACCACGACCAAAAGCTCGATGAGCGTGATGCCTTTTTCTGGGTTAGTTCTTCCAACTGACAATGTCGGCATTAATTCCTTCTCCGCCGGGCTGGCCGTCGGCGCCGTAGCAGATCAGATCCGGGTCGTCACCGTGTTCGCCTGGGAAGCGATAGATATAAGGGTGATGCCAAGGGTCTGGGCTGATCTCCTTGTCGGTGTATGGTCCCTGCCAGTTGGGGGCGTTCTCCGGTTTCTCGCGCAACGCCTGCAGGCCTTGTTCGGTGGTCGGATAACCGCCATTGTCCATCTTGTACTGGCCCAGCGCGGTCATGTAGGCATTGATCTGCGCACGAGCCGCTGTGACACGCCCGCGATCCACATTGCCCAACATGCGTGGGAGTAC
>DATGIH010000327.1:0-10677 GCA_035295865.1 Bryobacteraceae bacterium | reverse complement strand
CACGCACGAGTGCGTGCGCTACGCTCATATTGATGCCCTTCGATGGACTGCGTGTCATCGCCTTCGAAAGCCGCCGCGCCACGGAAATTGCCGAGCTGATTCGGCGCCAGGGCGGCGATCCGTTCGTTGCGCCCTCCATGCGGGAAACTCCCATCGAAAATAATCCAGAAGCGTTCGCTTTCGCGGAGCGGCTGTTTCGCGGCGAGTTCGACATGATGATCCTGCTCACCGGCGTTGGCACGCGGGCGCTGGATAAAGTGCTCGCTTCGCGATATCCGCCGCAAGCGTTCGCCGAAGCGCTGCGCAAGATCGCGGTGGTGGCGCGGGGTCCAAAACCGCTCGCGGTGTTGCGCGAGATGCAAGTTCAAGCCGCGGTTACGGTGCCAGAGCCGAATACTTGGCGCGAACTTCTCGCCGCTACGTCGACCCGTCCCGAGCGGCGCATCGCAGTGCAAGAATACGGCAAGTCGAATCCGGAACTGCTCGATGGGCTGCGCGCGCGAGGTGCGGATGTTACCGCGGTCCGAGTCTATCAGTGGGATTTGCCGGAAGACACCGCGCCGCTGCGCGAAGCCGCGCGCCGGATCGCCGAAGATCAAGCGGACGTCGCGATGTTCACCACCTCGATTCAGTTGACGCATTTATTCCGCGTCGCGGTGGCCGACGGACTCGAGGTCGCGGTGCTGGCAGGCCTGCGCCGCATGGCGATCGCATCCATTGGACCCACCACCAGCGAAACGCTGGAAGAATTCGGCATCCAACCCGACATCGTTCCAAGCCATCCTAAGATGGGGTTTCTGGTGAAAGAAACCGCCGACCAGGCGCGCGGCCTGTTAGAGCGTAAGCGAGGAACAAGTGCCTAAGAACGACACCGTTCAACAGCTCGGGAAGTACACGACCGTTGCATTCCTGCTGCCGGCCTGCGTTCTGGTCGGATTCGGGATCGGCTACGGACTCGACAAGCTATTCGGAACCGGTTTTCTCAAGATCATTTTCCTGCTTCTCGGCGTTGCGGCCGGAATCATCGAACTGATTCGCGAGTTGAGCAAGGACGATGCTGCGTAGCGACCCCGCGTTTTACGAGAGCGCGCTCCGCCGCATTAAACTAATGATCCTGATTCTCGGCTTGACAGGCGCGGTTCTGCTGGCTATCCGGAAAGATGTTCGCTTCGGCGGCGGATTCCTAATCGGCGCCGCTGCTTCTTATCTGAGCTTCTGGCGCTGGCAGGTGGTGGTGGATGCGATCGGTGGCGCGAAAGTGCGGCGGCCGTCCTGGATGCTGATTCTCCGTCTGGCAGTGCTGTTTGGCGCGGGCTACGTTATAATCCTACTTACGGGGTTCAACGCTGCTGCCGCGGCTGTCGCTTTGCTGCTGCCTGGAGTCGCGGTTATCTTCGAAATTCTTTACGAGCTTGTTCATCCGGTCTGAATATGGAACATGAATTTTGGCTGACGAAACTCTTCAACGAGTATCTGGGAAGCGCGCTCACGTCGTTTCTCACCGCGATCGGCCATCGTCCCGCCGATGCGCTCCATCCCTGGCAGGATTGGATCGTAATTGAGCTGCTGGTAGTCGCGATTATTTTGGTGCTCTTTGGCGTACTGCGCTCGCGCTTGTCCGTGGATAAGCCCGGCAAGCTGCAAATGACGTTCGAATCGATTTACAACTTCATTTCCGGCCAGGCGCACGACTCGGTGGATCACGGCGCGGATAAATACGTGTCGTTCTTCGGAACACTTTTCATTTTTATTCTGTTCATGAACCTGATCGGCGTCATTCCCGGATTTGAATCGCCCACCATGACGCCCGCGGTTCCGCTGGGCCTCGCCGTCAGCGTGTTTCTTTACTACCACTGGATGGGATTTCGCGCGCAGGGCGTGGGCAAGTATTTGCTGCACTTCGCCGGACCGATGGTTTGGCTCGCGCCGCTGATGATCCCCATTGAGCTGATCAGCCATCTGGCGCGGCCTCTCTCGCTCACAATTCGTCTCTACGCGAACATGTTCGCAGGCGAAATGGTGACGCGCACGTTCTTGACACTTACATTCATAGCGATTCCGGCCGCCTTCATGGGGCTGCACGTTTTTGTCGCACTCTTACAGGCTTTTATATTTATGCTGCTCGCGATGATCTACGTTTCGGGAGCAGTGGCGCACGAACATTAAACGGCTTTATCCGTTCCGAGCGTGAGCCCGCCGTCCCCCAGGGCGGATTGGGAACCACCTCCTCGCGAACAATTTCTTTGAAGGAGTAACACTCGAATGACACGCAAAATGATTTTCCTGGCGGCGGCGTTGATGCTGCTGGCCAGCCCGATTTTTGCCCAGACCCCCGGCACTACTGGCGGGACCGACTGGCATCTGCCCTTCGCATTTCTCGCGATGGGAATCGCCTCCGGCCTTTGCGGCCTGGGGCAAGGAAAAGCCACCGCATCGGCGGCCGAAGCCATGGCGCGCAATCCTGGCGCGGCGGGCGGCATCCGGTTCGCTCTCATTCTCGGATTGGTACTGATCGAATCTCTCGCGCTGTACACATTCGTTATCACCTACGTAGCGAAGTAAATCTTTGGGGCGGTTTCCAGGCCGCCCCAATCTCCCTCTCAATTTTCACTATGAAGCTGCACGGAATTTTCCCGCCCATCACCACGCCTTTCAATCACGAAGGCGATCTCTGGAAAGTGAAGCTCCAGCACAATATCGAAAAGTGGAACCTCACCGGGCTTTCGGGTTACGTGGTGTGCGGATCCACCGGCGAAAGCGTGATGCTAACCACCGAAGAGAAGATCCAGCTCTTCGAGTGGACGGCTCAATACGCTGCACCGGAGAAGCTTCTGATCGCCGGAACAGGCGTGGAGGGCGTTCGCGAAACCGTGGCTCTAACGAATCGCGCGGCCGAGATCGGTTATAAAGTGGCGATGGTGCGGACGCCCCACTATTACAAAAACCTGATCAACAACGGGCCCGCGCAGATGCTCTACTATCGCGCGGTGGCTGATCAATCGAAGATTCCGCTGATTATTTATAACTGGCCGCAGACCACCGGCGTCGATATCCCGGCGGAGGCCGTGGCGCAGCTATCCGAGCATCCGAACATCATCGCGATCAAGGAAAGCTCGGGCAACATGGAAAAGGTTTTGCAAATGCTCCGCGAGGTGAAAAGCGGATTTCAGGTACTCACGGGATCCGCGCCGACGCTTGCGCCTTCCTTCGCGGTGGGCGCCGTAGGAGCCGTACTCGCGTTCGCGAACGCCGCCCCGTACGCGACCATCTCGATTTGGGAAGCGCATCGGACGCGCGAGCCGGAAGCCGCACTCGATTGGCAGAATCGCATCGGACGCGCAGCTTATCTGGTGACCGCTAAATACGGCGTGCCCGGTTTGAAATACGCGATGGATCTGGCGGGATACTACGGTGGTCCGCCGCGTTTGCCGCTCACCGTGCCGGCCCCGCCGGCAAAGAAAGAGATCGAAGAGGCGTTCGCGGATCTACGCGGATAGGTGTTGGATCACCGCTTCCGTTACTTCGCTGGTACTGCTGGATCCGCCTAAATCCGGCGTGCGACGCTTCCCCTCCCTCAGCACGGCCGCGACCGCGCGTTCGACCGATCGTGCGGCTTCTTCCAATCCGAAATGATCGAGCATCATTCCCGCTGATAGAATCTGCGCCATCGGATTCACGATGCCTTTCCCAGCGATGTCGGGCGCCGATCCATGCACCGGCTCGAACATAGAAGGAAATCGCCGCGTTGGATCGAGATTTGCGCTCGCTGCGAGTCCGATGCTTCCGGCAATGATTGCCGACACATCGCTCAAGATATCGCCAAACAGGTTCGAACCCACCACTACATCGAAACTTGCCGGGCGGCGGATAAAGTTCATGGCCGCGGCGTCCACCAGCAGCGATTCCGTCTCGATATCCGAATAGTCGGCGGCGACGGATTGAAATACGCGGTCCCACAGAACCATGCTGAAGCCTTGTGCGTTGGACTTTGTGATGGAGGTCACGCGCCGTTTCCTTTTTCGTTTGCGCGCAAGCTCGAAAGCGAATCGCACCACGCGCTCCGTTCCGCGCCGCGTGAAGACCGACGTTTGGATCGCCACTTCCCCGGGCTGATCGTGATAGACAAATCCGCCAACCTGCGCGTATTCGCCCTCGGTATTCTCGCGAACCACCACCAGGTCCACTTCGCCCGGATTGGCAAGTGGGGACGCGACGCCCTCATAAAGAACGGCGGGGCGGACGTTGGCGAATTGATCGAAGGCGCGCCGGATGGGCAGCAGAAGACCGTTGAGCGTGACATGGTCCGGGATCTTCGGATCGCCCACCGCGCCCAGCAGAATCGCGTCCATGGGGCGAAGCTGATCCAGCGCGTCGGCCGGCATCATGCGGCCATTGCGGAAATAATATTCAGCACCCCACTCGAAGGGATGCAGATCGAACTTGATATCGAAACGGCTGCCGATGGTTTCGAGCACTTTGAGCGCCGCCGGAACCACTTCCTGACCGACACCGTCGCCCGCGATTACCGCGATCTTGAACATTCGCATTCAACCATTTTAGGGACTTGTGCCCTGGGGACTGGTGTGTGAAAAAATGGAGGAGTGAGGATTTTTCTCGCTGCTCTCCTGGCGCTCGCGCTAAACGCGCAAGGCCAAAGCGTAGATGCCAAGCAACCCGCCTCTCCCATCGCGCCCATCGCACCGCAGGATTACGTCTGTCCGATGGACAAAGACGTCCGGTCCGACAAGCCTGGCTATTGCCCGCGCTGCGGTATGAAACTGGTGCTCGGCATTCCTGAAGATGTCGAATATCCTTTGGAACTGAACATCCAGCCGCGTGTCTTTCGAGCGGGTGAGAAAGTGCAGTTGAAGTTCCGAGTCGCGGATCCGCACAACGGTAAGACCGTAGATCATTTTGAGATCGTCCATGAAAAGCTCTTCCACATGTTTCTGGTGAGCGACGATCTTGAATACTTTGTGCACGATCATCCCGTGCCGCAGCCGGATGGCACGTTTCTTTATGACGAGACCTTCCCGAAACCTGGACTCTATCGGGTGGCGGGCGACTTTTATCCCACCGGCGGAACGCCGCAACTTGTCGCGAACACCGTCATCGTGCCTGGCGCGCCGGGTTCCGAAGTGCAGCTCGCGAATCCAGTGCTAAAGCCGGAACTCGGCGTCAGCCATTGCACCAACATGGATGTGTCGCTGGTCATGGATCCGCCGCAGCCGATCGCGGGCATGAAGACACTTCTTTTTTTCCATGTCAATCCGGGCGATGGGCTGGAGAAGTACATCGGGGCTTGGGGGCACATGCTGGTGGCCAGCGACGATCTGATCGACCTGATCCACGATCATCCTTTCATCGCGGATGGCGGTCCGCAGTTGCAGTTCAACATCATTTTTCCGCGAGCCCGAACCTATAGGATCTGGGTCCAGTTCCAGCGCAATGGCGTGGTGAATACAGCGTCCTTTACCGTGCCGGTGTCGGAGCTGAAGTAACCGGCTCCGGATGGTCGTGGTTGCCATTGGCCCCGCTCTGAAGTTGTGGAGCGTAGCTGATGTTCGCCTGCGTCGGAAGAGCGAGCGCCGTGCCTGCGGCTTCTACTGCGTCTAAGATGCGCAGATACAAATCCTGCTGGATTCGATTGAACTCATCGCCGTCCTTGGTTAAGACATAAGCGAAAATTTCCAGATCAAGCGAATATGTCCCGACGCCGTTGAAGTGAATCGGGAGATTGCTTTTTTCGAGCTTCGGATGCTCGGCCAGCATTTTGGAGATGGATGTTAGGAGTTCGCGCACTTGATCCGGTTTCGTGTCGCGCCGCACATTCAGCATGAAATGGAACAGCATCTTGTCACGGCGATCGAAATTTTCCAAGGTCATGGAGGAAAACTGGCCGTTGGGCACGGTCACCAGCGTGCGATCCAGAGTGCGGATGCGCGTGGACCGCAGGCCGATGTCCTCTACTGTCCCCATGCGGTCGCCAAATTTGCAGAATTCGCCGACCGCAACTGGACGGTCGCTTACCACCGATACGCCACCGAAGAAATTCTCGATGGTCTTCTGAGCGGCCAGCGCGATCGCGATTCCTCCGACTCCGAGTCCGGCAACAAGTGTGGTGGTGTTATAGCCCCAACTGCTGAGCAGCGCAGCGATCATCAGCAACAAGATAGTGATCTTCAAAACGCGCGAGGCCAGGGGCAGCACTGAGTACGAAAAGGACTGGTGGCGCGCGCGAAGGAAAACATTGAGGCGGCGAATAATCACGTCCACCGTTCGCATGAACAGCCAGGCGAATCCGAGGAAGAACAGAAAAGACAGCGTGCGCTCGAGATACGGCCGAACCAACGCCGAGGGATCGATCCACTCCATTCCGATGCGAAGCACGGCCGAGGCAAGCAACACTTCAAGCGGTGCGATAAATCCATTCAGTTCCGTCCAGTCGGATTTGGACCAGATCCGTTTCAGCAAAGGAAGAATCAAGCGAAAGGCCAACGGGCAAACGATCTTAGCGATCGCAATGGAAACGATCGCGAGTAGTCCCAATGCAATCCAACGCCAGAGCGCAGTGTCCAAGAAGCTCCACGCGACCAGGGGCACGGGTAGATATTTTTCAATCGGCGAATCGCTGGTCAGTTGCGCAAGCTTCGGAATCCGCTGGACGCTATCGGAAGAAAACAGCCAAATTGATAACTTGTTCCGCAAGGTAACGCGCTGCAGCTCGATATCCACGGTTTGGCCGTTGAGTTGGAAAGTGTCCACACGTTCGCGATCCGCCGGAAGTCCGTCCGTGTGGCCGCCATCCGGGTCGCGGCTGAGCTCGGCAACATCAAATTCGGCATCGCGATTCAGGATGAGGCCGAGTTTTCGCGCCAACTCCGGGCCGGCTTTGCGCTGGGTTGCGGGAAGCTGGCGAAGATCCAGAAATTTCGCGGCGCGTGCGTAATCGTGCGCCCGATTTGCGTCGAGAAATCCCAGTACCGCGCTTTGCGGAGTCTCTCGATTGCGCGGGTCTTTTGGCTGGGGTGGTTCCGGTGCGGCAACCAGCAGCACACTAGCCAGAAGCGCCGCTGGAAGAATCTTCCCAATCAAAAGCTTCAACACTATCATTGCGCGTGCCTTTGCAATGCTCATGGCTTATCGAATGCATTTTGTTTGCCATGGTAAGTGACGCGTTCTCACCGTTAGAAGGTAAGTTTTGCAACACAGCCCCCTGGGCAGGATGAGGAGTGGAGCAACGAGCTCGATGTTCTGGTGTACGCGCCTGTCACGGAGGGTTCGCAGCGGGAGCCAGTTTCGAAAAACAACCGTTGACATCATCGACGCCGGGGGCGGACAATATACTCGTGTTTGTATGCTATTTCGTGACGCGGGGATTTTCACGTGGGTAGAGGAGATTCGCTGGGAGAACTCGAGCAGTTAATCCTGGTTGCTATCCTGCGCCTGGGAGAAAATGCTTACGGCGCTGCCATCCGCAAGGAGTTGGAATTGCGCGCAGGCCGCAACATCACCGGCGGCTCGGTCTACGCCACGCTGGAGCGGCTCGAAGAAAAGCGCTATGTCAGTTCGCGGCTCGGTGAGCCGGTGGCCGAACGCGGGGGACGGGCTCGCACTTATTTCAAAGTGGAAGCTCCTGGGATCAAGGCCTTGCAAGGCTCATATGGCGCGTTAAAGAAAATGGCTGCTGGAGTCAAAATTCTGCCCCAGCTCTCGTGACGGCAACCTATGCGCCTGTGGATCAGCGTAGCCGCTGTGATCGCTGGGAGCGCGCTCGTTGTGGTTGTCCCGCGCTTCACTGCCGAGCGAACCGTGGTGCATCGCCAGAAACAACTGGCTGGCTTGGCTGCCCGGGCCCCTTTGCCCGAATGTCCCGTAGGCGACGATTTGGACCTGTTTTTGGATCGAGCCCAATCCCATGAACGAGCCGCGCCGCTCTGGATTCCAGCGTGTCGCGAGCAACCCTGGACTATGGGCCGGGTAATGATTGTTCAAACCAGCCGCGCTGGATTTCAAGCCTGCCGCGATCAATTGTCACGGCAGCCAAGGGCCGGCTGTGCTCTTGAAGAACGGCTCGTCTTTCTTTCGAACGCCCGGGCGCCGCGCTCCGTCGCCCGCGTGAAAATGCCGGATTCCCGGGGAAGCCAGGTCATCTGGATGACCTCCCAATCGCTTGCTTGGGGCGATGCTCTCATTGCGCTTCATCGTTTGTATATAGTGCTGGCGCTTACCGCACTTGCGTTCAGCGGCATGTTGGGTATTGTAGGCTGTCACGCACGGTCTACTTACGGAAGCTTGCGCAGCATCCGGGCTGCTGGCGCGGCGCCACCGGCGTGGGCCGAGTTCTGGCTGCTATTTATTTTGCCGGCCTACGCGCAGTCCTTGCCAGTGGATTGTCGGGATGAGTACGAAGAACGCTTGAAAAGCCAGGGTTCGGCACAGGCAGCGAGCTGGTATCGGGCGAATGTTTATGCCTCCTTGCGCGATTTATTCCTAATGCGATTGCACCGATTTTTGCTGCCCGGACGACGTGCGCGGTAGTTTCTGGTACTCCCAGGCCTTGCATTGATATAGCTGATTAAATAGACTATATCAACATGCGAATGCATTGTTGGCTGCGGCTCGTCGGAGGACTGGCTTTCGGCATTTCGTTGCATAGCCAGTGTTTCGATCTATCTTCCACGCACTTGTACCAACCCGAGGGACGCTTTCAGGAATGGTGGGATCAGCCCATTTGGAATGCGGCGCCCGGCGAGGGCAAGTTCCGTCTGGATCAACAGGAATACGGCAAGCATCCGCTGCATTTCGCCATCTTTATGGGAATTGCCAGGAAAACAGAAGCGGGTTGGGTTCCTTTTCAATTCACGCGGAAGCCGGTGCCCTACTGCGATCACACCGGGCCAAAGGGGTCGCTGCGCTGTTGGCTCACACCTTACCAGCAGCCCAGCGCGAAAGCAACCCCGAATCTTTATCCCCGGACCACCGAGTCTTGGTCGCTCAGCAAGGCGGGACTTCTCCGCTATCTGTACGATTCAGCGGAAAAGAATCCCGAGATCGGCAGCAGCGGAACCGAGAACGCCGTTGCCACACTCGATCTTGAGACTGGCCGCTACGAAATGACCATTCGCGGTCACGGAACCGGCCTTCATGAATGGGCCGTGAAAGGTGGCGTGGAACTCTGGCGCAACATCACGTTCACCGCGCAAGCCAAGTTGACGCCGGTCGCGTGTCCAGCGACGCTTCAAACGGTATCCAGAAAAGTTGTGAACCAGCGGCCCAAGTCCGAGCCGATGGAAGGCTTGCGGCCGTGCGTGATCAAGCTGAAGGCAAGAAGCGGTAACGATCCGGGCTTCGAGTTTATTCAAAACCCGGGCGCCGTCACCTCGCCAGCGGGCTGCGTCGTGGTGCACGAAGAACCGCTGCCGAAAGATGGAGTCAATTTGTCCGAGCGTATCCCAGGGGAAAAATAGATGCTTCTCAAATTTCTACGCAGGTTTTCAATTGGCGCGATAGTCACATTGTGCTCGGCCAACGCGGCTCAAACGTACAGTTACTCGCTAGTGGCGCAAACTGGCCAAACGATCGGCGGGCAAAAGATTTTCGATTTTACGATCGGCTGTGCGCCCGGAATCGATGATCTCGGAAATGTCGCGTTCGTGGCGCGCCTGTCGTTAGGCACCAACGCTATCTTCACGCAATCGGGTGTCATTGCACAGACTGGCGACGGTGTAAGCACCGGAACTTCCATAGATGAAGTAGGCTGTCCGGCCGTGAGTCACAGCGGGATGGTAGCATTCCAGGCGACCTTGAAGGCAAGCACGCCGACCAGCGGAAATGTCCTTTTCACTTACACCTTTGGGGCGAAGCCGGGATTCCAGGAAGTGATCGCGTCGAGTGTGGGTTTCACTGCTCCGTCCATCAACGATCATGGTCAGATCGCCGCTGCCGCGGCCACCCAGATCGGTGGTCCGCAGACTGTGTTTTTGATCGGTCCCGGAGGGGCACAAGCGCTGATTACTCGCGGCACTACCATGATCGGGGGACAAACTGTGACGGGGACGTTGGGCTTCAATCCGAATTTTGTCGGCTTGAACGACTCAGGCACTGTCGTGGTCAGTACTTCCCTTTCTGGAGGGTCAGCGGTGATAACGCCCACCTCCATCATCGCGGAAGCTGGACAGACCATCGGCGGTAAAACGTTGACCGGCGTGGGCGGCGTCCCGGCGATCAACAATCTGGGGACCATCCTCTTCGGAGGGGTCTACGGGCTGGTGGCTCAGAACCAGTTCGGCATTTTTTCTTCGACCGACGCGGTGGTTCTAAGCGGACAAAGCATCGGAGGGATCACCATTGCCGGGCCAGGCAATCCGCTCATCAACGATTATGGGCAGATCGCTTTTGAAGCAGCTTTCAGCGGAAAAACGGGGCTTTTCACTACTACTGAGCCGGTCCTCGCGGAAGGGCAAGTTGTCGATGGGAAGACAATCCAAACCAACGGGCTGCGAGGAGTCCACTTCAACAACGCCGGGCAGTTTGTGATCCAAGCCGATTTTACCGACGGCACGCAAGGCATCATCCTTGCCACACCCACAACGCCGGTGAATTTCGTGATCGGATCGGATCCTTCTCCCGCCGGTCTCGGATTCACCCTGGACGGCGGCCCCACAGTCTACACAG
>DATGIH010000326.1:0-8491 GCA_035295865.1 Bryobacteraceae bacterium | reverse complement strand
GGAACAGCCGGACACGTTTGGAGTCGCTCCGGTCTCAGCTCCTGTGTCAGCTCCGCCACCACCCACACCGCTGCCTCCGACACCGCGCCGCGCGACCGTAGTCGAGACTTCGGTTCAATCTCCCGCGGCCGCCGCGCCCGTTGTCGCCATTCCCAGTCCGCCGGTTCCGGCCGCGCCTCCTCCGTTGGCAGCAGTCCCCACAGCTGCCATTGCGAAAACTTCTTTCTTGACGCCGGAGCGCAAAATCGCAGCCGGCGGGATCCTCGCAATCGTGGCGCTAATCGGAATTTGGTTCGCGCTGAGGCCGAACGTCAAGCCCACCGGACTGCCCTCGGCGCCATCCACTCCCGCAGCGAGCACGCCACAGCCGCAACCCGTCGTCGATCCAGGGCCGCCGCCTTCGCCCGAACCCACGGCTCCCGCTCCAAAACCGGCCGCGACAAAGAAACCGGCGCCCACTACGAATCCAGCGGACAATGGCATTCCACCGCTTCCGCCCGTGCAGCCGGAAACCACGCCTGTGCCAAAGAACACAGCCCCGCCGCGCACCGTTGGGGGGAGCGTTCCGGCTGGAACGGTCGTGATCGTCCGGCTGCTTCTACCCATCGACACGCGGCTGAACCAAACCGGCCAGCGATTCGACGCCATCGTGGATCTGCCCGTGGTACTGAATGGCCACACCGTGATCGCACAAGGTTCGCGCGCGCGGGTGGTTGTGACCAACTTCGGCGGCATAGGGAGAATCGAACTGATTTCCATCACCAGCAACGGCGTGAATCACGTCGTCCGCAGTAATATCTTCGAAAAACGTGGAATGGTGAACGGAAAGCCCGCGCCGTTCGTGATCATCCCAGCCAGCACCCGAATCCAGTTCACCCTGCGCACACCGATGCAGTAACCGTGCGGGATTTTTGCCCAATCCTCGCGGCGCTTTTGCTTACCGCTCCTCTCGCATCCGCCGCGCATCTCACGCCGCAAACATCCGCGGCCTTTGACCGATACATCGAATTGACCGAAGCGCAACGGAAGGCCGACCTTGCCGCGAATCGTTTTCTCCGGCTGAACCAGGTTGGCAGCGGCCAGCTTCATGTCGAATCCGCCGCTACCCTGGATCAGGGAAAGAAAATCGAAGTCCCGGACGGCATGATTCAGCACTGGATCGGCGCCATGTTCATCCCCGGCGCCACTCTCCAACGAGTCACAGACATCCTGCAGGATTATCCGAATTACAAGAACTTCTATCCACCGGAAGTGATCGAGTCGAAGCAGATCTCGCACCAGGGCGACGAGTACGATGTCTTTCTGCGCCTCTACAAGAAACGCATCCTCACCGTAGTACTAAACACGAACTATCACGTCCGCTACGCCACCGTGGATCCGCATCGAGCCACAGTGATCTCGCGTTCCACCAGAATCGCGGAGTTGAAAAACGGCACGGACGAGCTTCCCGTGGGCGACGACACCGGATTTCTTTGGCGATTATATACGTACTGGCGCTTCGAGCAATCCGGCGGCGGAGTGCATGCGGAATGCGAAGCGATCTCGCTCTCGCGCGATGTCCCGGGATTCCTAAGCTGGATGATCAAAGGATTCCTCGAAAAGTTCCCCAAAGAATCGATGATCAACACGCTGCGCGGGACCAAATCGGCCGTGCTTGGCCGCTAAAATCCGACGTACTGTACTTCTTCCTCCAGGGCCAGACCAAATTTCTCCAGAACGCGGGCCTTCAAATCGCCGATGACCTCATATAACTCGCGCGCCGTTCCGCCGCCTGCATTGTAAATCAGATTCGCGTGATAATCCGCCACGTGAATCCCGCCATTCCGGATCCCCTTCGCGCCCACCTGCTCCAAAAAATATGCGGACGGAACCTTGCCTTCTCGCACCACACGATCCGGAACCTGCTTTCGTACGGCATCGGAAAGCTCACCGAGAATTAGATTCTTGAAGATGCTGCCCGCGCATTTCATCGTCAAGGGATATTTTTCCATGCGGATCTGGAAGATCCCGTCGGCGGTTTTGCGCAGCTCCTCCGCCGGCGCTGGACTCATTGCAAGATCAGTCGAAAAAATGATCCAATCCTTATGCCGCTTGAAGACGCTCTCGCGATAGTGAAACTCGCATTCCGCGTTCGCGAACGTCCGCGCCCCGGCGCCGTCAAAAAATCGCACCGATCGGACGCGCTCGTTGATGGAATGCCCGTAGGCTCCCGCGTTTCCGTAAACGGCCGCCCCAGCCGAACCCGGAATCCCGGTCATGGTTTCCAGACCACGCAACCCTTGTCCGATCGTGTAGTCGACCACTGCCTGCAACTCCGCGCCCGCTTCCACGCGAACGACCTCTCCATCGCGCGAAATTCCACCGGCCGTAAAACGTAACACCACGCCGCGAAATCCAGCGTCTGAAACAATGAGATTGGTCCCTCCGCCGATCACGACGAACGGGGCGCCGCTTGCCTTAACAACATCCATCGCGGCGATGAAGCTCGCCTCAACCGGCGTCTCCACGAAAAGGTCCGCCTCACCGCCTATCCCAAAGCGCGTATAGCGGCTCAACCAGACCTGTTCGGAAACGGATAAATTAGGAATCTGGGCAAGACGCTGAAGCGTCGCCTGCTCGACGGGCATCTGTTCAGATGGTAGCGTAGCAGGTCATTTCTCAAACAGGAGCATAACTTCGTGCCGTCAGGGTTTCCCGGCTTCCCGCCGGAAATGTTTCAGTTCTTCCGGGGGCTGAAGCGCAACAATCGCCGCGATTGGTTTCAGCCGCGCAAGCATCTCTACGAGCAGCACGTGAAAGAGCCGATGCTGGAACTGGTGGCCGCGCTGAACAGCGAACTTCGCAAGTTCGCGCCCCGATTTGTCACCGAACCCAAGAAGGCGGTCTTCCGCATCTATCGCGACACGCGCTTCAGCCACGACAAGACTCCGTATAAGCTCCATGCCGCCGCGTCATTCTGGAGACATGAAGCCGGCGGATTCTACTTCAGCGTCTCGCTCGACCAAGTGGAAGTCGCGGGCGGCATCTATCATCCGGATCCAGAGACGATGTATCTCGTTCGCACGCACATCTCGGAAAACCACGAAGAGATGCGGCGCATCCTGGCCAACAAAAAGAACCGGAAGCTCGTGGGCGATCTTCAGGGCGACGAGCTGACGCGCGCACCCAAAGGCTTCGATCCGGAGCATCCAGCGATCGATCTCATCAAAAAGAAAGATTGGATTCTCGACGTGTCCATGAAGCCGGAAGTCGCCACCACTCCCAAGTTGTATAAAGAAATTCTGGATCGCTTCCGCGCCATGGCTCCCGTCATCGAATTTCTCAATCGGCCGCTTGAAGGGCGAAAACCTCCCAAAGTGCCAATCGATGCCGGCTTTTAACAGCTGGTTAACTTTTCTATTGTGGGTTTCGAGGGCCGGGGATATAATGGTCCATCGCTTTTGGGTCAGGATAGCTCTTTCGAGCCACTAGCGATTGGGGAAGTCTCCGTGCAGAGTTGGCTTTTGGGGAAAGGGTCCACACGGAGACCAGCTGCTACAAAATATAAGACGGATCAGTGCTCGGAAAGGTTAGCGCTCGAGATTGGAATTTAAAGGTCTCCGTGCGGGGTTGGTTTGTTGGGGAATGGGTCGCCGCACGGAGACCAGCTGCTTAGTTGTATGAGTAGACGAAAACTTGTTCGCATTCGTTCCCAAGAAATCTAAGCAACACGATAATTTTCTTTAGCGCACTCCTCGTTCCATTGCGGAAACTCAACAAAATCTGAAGATCCGTTACACTGCGATTGCGCGCGACTGTTCACTTGTGGGAATCCGCGGATCGCAGCCGCACAAATCTAGTAAACTCGTCGCATGTCCAATCGTGGAATCCTTGCGGGGCTGCTATTTTCGTTGGCGATCATGCCCGCGTTTCCCGCCGAGCGCGCTGGCAAGGTCACCGGCCTTGATCGATACGTCCAAGCGCCCGACGCCAACTATCATTACGATCTGGTGAAAACCATTCCAGGCGACGGTTACACCACTTACATTCTCGAAATGACTTCGCAAGCCTGGCGCAGCTCCGCAGAAGTGGATCGCCCGATCTGGAAACATTGGATCACCATCATCCGGCCGGCCGAAGTGAAAAGCAACACCGCATTTCTCTACATCACCGGCGGATCCAACACCGACAAAGCTCCCGAAAAACCGAACCTGCCGCTCATCGACACCGCTACCGCGACACACACCATCGCGGCCGAACTGCGCGGCGTGCCGAGTGAACCGCTGGTCTTCGCCGGCGAGACCAAGCAGCGCACCGAGGATGAGATTATCGCCTACACATGGGTGAAATACTTGAAGACCGGCGACGAGACCTGGCCTCTCCACATACCCATGACGAAAGCCGCGGTACGCGCCATGGATACCATCTCCAGCTTTTGCGCCACCCAGCCCGCTGGAAACCTTAAAGTGGAAAAATTCGTCGTGGCCGGTGGGTCGAAACGCGGCTGGACCACCTGGCTCACTGCCGCCGCCGACAAGCGCGTGGTAGCGATCGTCCCCATGGTGATCGACATGTTGAACAGCGTCAAATCGTTCGAGCATCACTTCCAGGCGTACGGATACTATTCGCCCGCTGTGAAGGATTACGAAGACATGGGACTGATGAAAGTTTCGAACACCAAGCAATACGCCGCGCTGATGCGCCTGGAGGAGCCATTCAGTTATCGAGATCGCTTTAACATCCCGAAGCTGATCGTAAACGCCGCCGGCGATCAATACTTCCTGCCCGATTCATCGCAGTTTTACTTCGACGAACTCCCTGGCGAGAAGTACTTGCGTTACGTTCCGAACGCAAACCACTCGCTCAGCGGCTCGGATGCGCATGAAAGCGTGGTGGCGTTTTACGACGCGTTCTTGCGCGGCCAACCGCGTCCCAAATTTTTCTGGAAGTTCGAAAAGAACGGCGACATCCGCGTCACCAGCGTTGATAAGCCGGCGGAAGTAAAACTTTGGGTGGCCAACGATCCGGAAAAGCGCGACTTTCGTCTCATGACCATCGGACCCGCTTATAAGAGTGAGGTTCTGGTGTCAAAAGGCGACAACGTCTACATCGGGCATGTCGAAAAACCGGAGAAGGGCTGGTCGGCGTACTTCGTGGAGCTGACCTTTCCGAGCGGCGGTAAATATCCCTACAAATTCACCACCGGCGTCCGCGTCGCGCCGGACACACTGCCCTTCCCCGTGCCAAGGCCTACTGGGAGGATCGAAGACTTACCGTGAACCCAAATTTGGGCACATGACAGGCTGGCTGTAGACCGTCTTTATGAATTTGGGGACATGACGGGCTAGCTTTACGCCGCCTTCAAATTCGAAGCGCGCAGTCCTGTCCCCAAATTATTCCCGGGGCGAACCTTACTGAGCCTGCGTCAAATGCGCGCGGCGATTCTTCTGCCAGCACGCCTCGTCCTGGTCGTCGCAAACCGGACGATCTTTGCCGTAGCTGATCAGTTGCAGCTGATTCTCGGGCAATCCGAGCGTCGCCAGGTACTCTTTCGCTTGCTTGGCGCGAGCATCGCCTAAAGCCAGGTTGTACTCTTCGGACCCCCGAGCATCACAGTGGCCTTCCACTGTCAGCTTGAAATCCGGGTACTGACGAATCAGGTCCGCCAACGTTTGCGCGTCACGCTTCAGCGCGGCTTCGGCATCGGGACGCAGCGTGTGCTTGTCGTAATCGAAATAGGCATCCTGAATGCGATTGAGCAATTCCTGGATAGTGGCGCGGGTTGCGGCATCCGGCATGCGGGAATGCTCCGCTTGGGCAACTTCCTGGCGCGGCGACGATTGGCGCGCAGGCGCACTGTTCGAAGCGGCGACGGCGGGCGATTCCTTATACGGTGGCGGCGGAGGCGCTGAAGCAACCTTCTTGCTACACGCGCTGAAAGCTCCACACAGTACGGTAACGGCGAAGCCGGCCCAGATTCGCGATCTCATGAAAAATCCTCCAATGTCTAAAGATACAAAAAATGATGGGTTATGAAATATCCCTTTGAAACAGTATATCGCCCGGTCCCCGAGCCAATCTCATAGGGCATCAACCCTATACAGGATAGAAACGATCGCTCAGAATCCGTTCCGGACCGTACCTTTATTGAGCTATCATGACCCAAATGCGAACACTCCCGATCCTGTTGGTCTGCGCGGCATCTTTGCTGGCCGCGGACAAAGAATCCTTTCTCAAACAGATGGACGCTCGCGCGGCCCACTACGGCGACGTCTCGCGCAAAATCTGGGAGTTCGCCGAAGTCGGCTACCAGGAACATAAGAGCGCCGAACTCTTGAAATCGGAGCTTCGCCAATCCGGATTCGCCGTGCAAGAGAACGCAGCCGGAATCCCGACTGCTTTCACGGCAAGCTGGGGAGAAGGCAAACCGGTCATTGCGATCCTGGGGGAATACGATGCACTACCGGCTCTCTCTCAAGACGCAATCCCGGAACGCAAGCCGCTGGCCGACGGCGCGCCCGGACACGGTTGCGGCCATAATCTGCTCGGAACGGCTTCGTTGTTTGCCGCCGTCTCCATCAAGGATTGGATGTCGGAAAAGAAAATCCAGGGGACGATTCGTTTCTACGGCACACCGGCTGAAGAAGGCGGCGGGGGAAAGCTATACATGGTCCGGGCCGGATTGTTCCAGGATGTCGACGCGGTGCTGAGCTGGCATCCCGGCGATTCCAACATGGCATCCAAGCAAAGCTCTCTCGCCATCACTTCCGGCAAGTTTCGCTTTTATGGCCGGCCAGCGCACGCCGCGGCCGCGCCCGAGATGGGACGCTCGGCGCTCGATGGACTCATGGTGATGGCGAACGCGGTCGAATTTCTGCGCGAGCATGTACCGGAGTCCACGCGCATCCACTACATCGTGACCAGCGGGGGCGCCGCGCCGAACGTCGTTCCGGAATACGCCGAACTGTTCCTCTATGCGCGCAATCCCAGCATGCCAGTGCTCGATGGAATCTGGAATCGCATCGTAAAATGCGCGCAAGCCGGAGCCCTCGGCACTGAAACGCGCATGGAGATGGAGCTGATCGATACCAACTACAACGTGCTGCCGAACGACGCGCTAACGTCTCTGGTGGATCGCAATTTGCACGTGGTCGGAGGCGTCACCTACACGCGCGAGGAACAAGCATTCGCCGAACGGCTGCGCAAAACCCTTCCAAGTGATCCCGGCCGGCCGCTGGGCAGTCAGGAGCAGATCATGACGCCACTCGACGGATATTTCCCGGCATCCAGCGATGTAGGCGACGTAAGTTGGGTCGTCCCGACGGCGGCTCTTGACACCGCCACGTGGGTCCCTGGAATCCCGGCGCATAGTTGGCAATCGACCGCCTGCTCCGGCATGAGCATTGGCCGCAAAGGAATGGTTGTAGCCGCGAAAACATTGGCTCTTACCGCAATGGATCTCTTCACCGATCCCGCCGAGCTAAAGGCCGCCCGCGCCAGCTTCGACCAGCGGCGCGCCGGACACGAGTACCAATCGCGGCTTTCGGCGGATCACAAGCCCCCGCTAAACTACCGGGATAAGTAGGTCATCCAGGGAATCGCACTAAAATAGTGTACACTGGAAGCGTGCGGAACATTACGTTAAGCGCCGAAGAGGATCTGATCGAACGTGCCCGGCTTCGAGCCGCGCAGGAAAAAACGACCTTAAATGCCGCATTCCGTGAGTGGCTGAATCGCTACGCAGGACGGGACACAGGAAGCCACGAGTACGCACAACTCATGAAGCGCCTGTCCCATGTTCGTAGCGCTAAGCATATTTCGCGCGTCGAGATGAACGAACGCTGATTGATGAGCCCCGCTCCTGAGCGATTCTTCCTGGACACAAACATCTTCGTCTATACGTTCGACAGCCGTTCCCCATCAAAAAGGGACCGCGCAAACGAACTGGTTTCAACCGCCTTGGATACGCGTCTTGGGGTGGTCAGCTATCAAGTGGTTCAGGAATTTCTAAATGTCGCGACTCGCAAATTTGCTAAGCCTATGCGAGCCGCGGAAGCTCAGTTGTATATGGAGCGAGTGCTGATGCCTCTATGCGAAGTGTTTCCAGATGCGACGCTATATTCGAAAACTCTCGCGCTTCGGGACGAGACTCAACTTTCTTTTTACGATTCTTTAATCGTATGCTCCGCCGTTGCCGCAGACTGCCGAGTACTCTGGTCCGAGGATCTCCAACACAGCCGCCGCATTCGAAACTTAGAAATCCGTAACCCGTTTACCCGGTAAAGCAGAAGCCGCGCAGCTCCCTGAGTCCTCGAATTCTTATTCGTATCTAAGCGCTTCCGTCGGGTTCAACCGCGCCGCCCGATTCGCCGGCAACATCCCAAACACCACTCCTACCAACAGTGAAACGCAGAATGCCACCACGATCGAGACCGGCGAAATCGGCACCCGGATCTGATCGGTGAGAAATCGCACGCTCAGCGGAATCGAGATCCCGATCAGAATGCCAATG
>DATGIH010000325.1:0-27179 GCA_035295865.1 Bryobacteraceae bacterium | reverse complement strand
ACTGCGCAAGGACGGGTTGAGCGAGGTGGAAGCGCGGCGCACGGCGCATCGGCGCGTAGGGAACCTGGTGCAGAGCGAAGAGAATTTTTACGAGTCCAGCCGATGGATCTGGCTGGAGCAGCTCCAAAAGGATATATTCTTCGCTTTTCGGCAACTGGCTCACAGCAAGGGATTCACGGTGGTTGCACTGCTGACGCTCGCGCTTGGAATCGGCGCGAACACGGCGGTCTTCACGCTGGTGCACGCCGTGATGCTGCAGTCGCTCGCGGTCGCGAATCCGGGGGAGCTCTACCGGCTCGGCGACACGGCGGAATGCTGCACGATCGGCGGACACCAGGCGCGTTTTTCGATCTATTCTTATTCGCTGTACCGCTATCTGCGCGAGCACACAGCGGAGTTCGACGAGCTGGCCGCATTCAACGCGGAGCCCGGGCCGTTCAGTGTGCGCCGCGCCGGCGTAGCCGGTCCCCCGACACCATTGAAAGGCGAGTTCGTGTCGGGCAATTACTTCAGCATGTTCGGAGTTCACGCCGCGGCCGGGCGCGTTCTCACCGCGGCCGATGACTCGAGCACCGCGCTACCCGCGGCTGTGTTGAGCTATCGGACGTGGGAACAGCGCTACGCCCGGGATCCTGGCCTGATTGGTTCCGCGTTGATCATCAATGGAGCCGGCTACACCATCGCCGGAGTTGCAGCATCTGGTTTCTTTGGCGACACGCTACGCGCCGATCCGCCCGATTTTTGGCTTCCGCTTTCGGCCGAGCCCATCGTGCGCGGGCAAAGCTCCATCCTGAATCACGATGGCGACCATTGGCTGTACATCATTGGGCGCCTCAAATCCGCAGCGAGTCCCGCGAGAGTGGAAGCCGAGGTGAATCTCGAACTGGAGCAATGGTTTCTGAATCAAGAGGGCGCCAACATTTCTCCGCAGGCTCGCGATGAGATCCGAAAACAGCACATCCGGATCACGGCTGCAGGCGGCGGCGTCGGCACGTTGAAAAGCGAATACACCGATGGTCTGCGCCTGTTGATGGTGGTTTCCGCACTCGTGCTGCTCATCGCGTGCGCCAACATCGCGAATTTGCTGCTGGCGCGCGGCACCGCCGGACGCATCCAGGCTTCGGTGCGCCTGGCGCTGGGAGCGCCGCGCCACCGGCTGATGCGACAAAGTCTCATCGAAAGCATATTGCTCTCGGTTTGCGGAGGCGCCGCCGGTCTGGCTGTTGCATATATCGGCACGCGCGCGATTCTGCTGCTGGCATTTCACGGTTCCAAGTTTGTTCCGATCCAAGCCACGCCTTCGCTGCCCGTTCTTGGATTCGCATTCCTGCTCTCACTTCTCACTGGCCTCGTGTTCGGCGTCATTCCGGCATGGACTTCGGCTCACTTCGAACCGGCCGAAGTTCTACGCGGCGCGAACCGCTCCACCGGAAATCGATCATCACTCCCACAAAAATCTTTGGTGGTTTTGCAAGCCGCGTTGTCGCTGGTTCTGCTCGCTTACGCTGGAATCCTCACCAAGAGCTTGCGTAACCTGGAACATCAACAGTTCGGCTTTGAAACCGCGAATCGGGTGATGATTTCAGTGAGTCCTGCTTTTACGGGCTACAGTCCCGATCGAGTTTATGCCGTCTATCAGCAGCTTCAAGAACGCTTGCCGCAGGTCCCGGGGGTTCAGAGCGCGAGCCTCTCGCAGTACAGTCCGATGGAGGGCACTAACTGGAGTTCCGGTATCCACTTCGAGGGTCGTCCCGCTTCCGAAAGTGCCGGGGCGTCCTGGTTGCGAGTGAGCCCAAATTACTTCGAGACGATCGGCACCCATCTGATCCGTGGCCGCCTCATCGACCAACGGGATACGCCCAACTCGCGCGGCGTCGCGGTTGTAACCCAGAACTTCGCGACGAAATTCCTCAAGGATCAGGATCCCATCGGAAAGCGCTTTGGAATGGATAATCCGAGTGATTACGAAATTGTGGGCATCGTCGAGGACGCGAAGTATGCCGATCCGCGCGATAATCCATGGCCCACGTTTTTTCTTCCGCTGCTGCAGATGACCAAAGCTCAGTGGGCCTCGCCGGGCTTGGCGCGCTCCAACAACATTCACGACATCGAGTTGAGAGTGACAGGCAGCGCCAAGGATTTGGAACCGGCGATCCGTAATGTCATTGCGCGGATCGATCCGAATCTATCGGTGCTGAAGGTTCGCAGTTTCTCCGATCAAGTGAGCGGCAACTTCAATCAGGAGCGGCTGCTTGCTCGATTGACCGGCTTGTTCGGATTGCTGGCCCTGATCGTTGCCACGGTCGGCCTGTACGGAATCACCTCTTATTCCGTGGTACGCCGCACCAGCGAGATCGGGGTGCGGATTGCGCTGGGCGCGTCGCGCGCTACCGTGGTCGGGCTGATCATACGCAGCGCGGTCTTTCAGATCGGGCTCGGATTGGCCCTCGGAATTCCGGTCGCTCTATGGGGAGGTAGCATCTTGGCCAATCGGCTTTACGGCGTAACGGCAAACGATCCACTGCTGCTGGCCGGCGCCGCGATCATTTTGGGCGGCTGCGGATTGGTGGCCGGGCTCATTCCCGCATTTCGCGCTTCGGGTATCGATCCGATACGGGCGCTTCGCACGGAATGAGTTTTGCCGTTGAACAAGTGAAAGCCGGTACGGGCGTGTTCCATGCATACTGGCGGCCTGCGCGATTCCGCGGAGGGCGCGGAATCTTCACCCGCCGGTCATCTGGAATCATGCAGTCAGCATCGAGCTGCACACGAGCTTGGGTTACAGCGAAGTAGAGTGGCCGCGCCAAACGGGCGTTTTTTTCCGGTTCCTTGTTACACTGGCCAGATGCTGCCTCTTTCTCTTCACCGCCGCGCCTTCGTAAAATGGGCGGCTGCCGCGCCTGTGTTCGCCACCATCGCGAGCCGCGCCATTATCCAACGTGCCGCTGCCGCTACGGGAGCCGAAGCGTCCATTGACGTTTATCGCCGCATCGGTGTTCGGCCCTTCATCAATGCACGCGGAACCTGGACCTATTTGAGCGGATCGCTGGAACTGCCCGAAGTACGCCGCGCCATGGACGCGGCCGCGCACCATTTCGTGGATATGTTCGAATTACAGCACGCCGTGGGTAAGCGCTTGGCCGAGCTTTCGGGCGCGGAATCCGGCATGGTGACTTCGGGCGCCGCCGGCGCGATGGCCGCCGCTACGGCCGCATGCATCGCGGGTTCGGATCCGGAGAAAGTTTGGAACTTGCCGGATAATCCAGGTCCCAAGCACGAAGTAGTAATGCTCGGAGGACGCAGCGCTTTTGACAATGCGATTCGTCTGGTAGGCGCGAAACTGGTGCTAGCCCTGGACGTGGATCATTTGCAATCCGCGATCAATCAAAACACTGCCATGGTCTACACCACCTGGCGCGATGACCGGCTGGAGAAGACGCTCGCCATTACGAAGGCGGCCAATGTCCCCGTTCTGCTGGATGACGCGGCGGGAATTCCACCGCTCGAAAATTTATCGCGCTACGCCAAAGCGGGCGTCGATCTTTACTGCTTCAGTGGCGGAAAAGGCCTCCGAGGGCCGCAATGCGCGGGACTCCTGCTCGGGCGCAAGAATCTCATCGAAGCCGCGCTCGCGAACTGCTGTCCGTGGGAAGGTTCCGTTTGTCGTCCCATGAAGGTAGGAAAAGAAGAAATCATCGGGATGCTGGCGGCCATCGAAACCTGGCAGCACACCGACATGGCTGCACTAAACAAGACCTGGCAGCGGCGCGTGGAACGGATCGCGAAGCTGGTGGAAGTGGTTCCGGGCGTGACCACGAAAATCGATATTCCGCAAGAAGGAAACAGCTATCCCACGCTGACTGTGAAGTGGGACGAAGCGAAGTTCGGCTTAACCATCGCGCAGTGCGACGCGGAGCTGCGCGCCGGAGAGCCGCGCATCGAAGTTCTCACCAACACCAATCCCAGCTTGGTGCCGGCGGCGCAGGAAGGCGATCCGAAGAGCAAGCCGAAGGAGGAACCAAATTCTCTCCAGATTGTTTCGATGACTTTGCAGGACGGCGAAGATCTGGTCCTTGGCCAGAGATTGCGCCAGGTTCTTTCCGCCGCGCGCAAGAAAGCCGGCTGAGTTCAGCGGCCTTTTTCCAGGCCGGAGCTCACCGTCGCGTACTCCGGCTGCACGTTCACCACGCCGAACTGCCGGTCCAGCAACTCTCGATGCGCCGCCATGATCCAGAGAAAATTGATGGATCCGCCGGGCGCTGCGACATTCGGATGATAGCCTTGCGGCATCACCACGCAATCGCCTTGACGCACAACTTCGGCCAGCTCCGGCGCGGCTGGATTCGTGTAGACAAATTGGATTCCCCAAGCCGGCGGGGGCATGTCGATATAGATGTAAGCTTCTTCTAACATCGCAGCGTGTTCGTGCGGCGGCCAGGATGTCCAGTTGCCCGGCTCGCTGGACGTAATGCCCGCGATGATTCTTCCGGCCTCCACATTTTTTCCGATCAAGATATTTACCGTGCGTTCGGCGGCCGCGCTACCTGCTTTGTAGCGCAGTCCGGGGTTCTGCTTCACCTCCGCATACGGAACAAACTTCAGCGGATAAGAATGCTCCACATCCGCCGAGACTTCCGCGAAATCGCAGCCTTCCGCGCCCGCAGTAACTTCGATGTCCGATTGCCGCGGCACATAGAGCGCATCGTAGCGGGACAACTGGAATTGGGCGCCGTCCACCCTGACTTCACCGGAACCACGCAAACAGATCAAGCCCGTTTCTTGATTCTCGTTCAGGAATCGAATCGGCGAGTCGCCCGCGTCGAGAATAATGCGGCCGTAGTGCAGATGGCTCACAGCGTGTTTCGCCGGAGCCAACCAGCTCGTCCGCCCCTTTTTTGAATCAGTAGCGCGGATCAGGCAACCGGAGGAGGAGATGGGATGGTGGGACACACTCGGGATAATAAACTACACCCGGCTCTCGCGTCCAGTGTTCGGCGCAGTGATTCGGATGGAGAGCATGGTGATATCGTCCGATTGGGGGGCGCCCGCGGTGAAGGCCATTACTTCGCGGGTCACATGGCTCACCATATCGCGGCAGGACAGCGTGCAGCCCGATCGCAGCGTCTCCGCCAAACGCTCGTCGGTGAAGTCTTCCAGCGCATCGTTGGTTGCTTCTGAAACCCCATCCGTATACAGGAATAGCGATTCGCCCGGGCCGAGTTCCACGGATCCGCCGGTGTAAGGACGGCCGTCGAAGAGTCCAAGCGGAATTCCGCCGGTATCTTTGATGGAATCAAGATTCCCCGATGCCCGCAAAATGTAGGGCGGATTGTGGCCGGCGTTGCAGTAACGAAGTTCGCCATTGGCTGTATTGAGCACTCCGTAAAAGCATGTCGCGAACATCGAAGAAACCCGCTCGCGAACCAGCACGCGATTCACTTCCGCCAGGCACTCCTCGGGCGCCAGGCCTTTGAGCGCCACCGTTTTGATCTGAGTGCGTGTGACAGCCATGTAGAGCGCGGCCGGAATCCCTTTGCCGGAAACGTCGCCGATAACAACTGCGAGATGATCGTCATCGATCAGGAAGAAGTCGAAGAAGTCGCCGCCGACGGCTTTGGCGGATGTCATTTCGGCATGGATATCGAAATCCTTGCGCTCGGGAAACGGCGGGAAAATGCGCGGCACCAAAGAATGTTGAATGATGCGCGCCGTATCCAGTTCTTTTTGGATTGCCGCAAGCTGCTCGCGATCGCGGACTGCTTCCACCATTTCGGAACACAGATGCGAATTTTCGATCGCGGCCGCCGTCTGCAGCGCGATGGTGTTCAACAGCTTTAGGTCAGTGGTGGTATATGGGCTGCCGTTCGTGTTGGCCAGCACGACAATTCCGATGGTGCTTTGCTTCGAGCGCAGAGGCGCGGAAATCAGGGAACGCAGTATCTGTTCCGAGCTTTGGGAACGCGGATCGCTGGCGAAATCGTTCACGATCTCCGCGATTCCACGCTGCAGCATCGTTGCGGCGAACAGCGAAGTAGGCGAAAGCTCCGGAGCATCCGAGCCGAACGAAGCTGCTAGCCGCAAGCGGCCTCCCGGCTTTTCCATCACCAGCACTGCGCCGTGCGAAGCTCCAATCAGACGGCGCGCTTGATCCAGCGCGGATTGTCCGACGGCTGTAAGATCCAGCAGCGCGGCTAATTCTTCGGAGAGCTGCTCGATCAAGTTGACTTCGCGGTACAAATGCAGCACTTCGGCGGAAAGCGCGCGACGCTCGGATTCCTTCGCGGCCATGTGCGAAAGCAAAGACGCGAGTGCGGTGGCGGAGTCAGCCGGACCCAGCACCCAGCCCATTGTTGTGTTTTCCAAAGTGATGGGAACGCGCGTGGGTCCGCCGGCCTGATCTCCGATCAACGCAGTTCCATTGGCATCCTCAATGCGAACACCGCCGCCCATGGCCCCAATCACCGCATGGATGGCAGGCGTGGAGCCGCCTTTCGGACCGATCAGCGTTTTCAGACTCAAGCCTGCCATACGGCCTCAAAGGCCCAACACGGACCGGGCTTTTGCCAGCAGAGCATCGGGATCGAAGGGCTTGGTCATGTATAAATCCGCACCCACTTCTTGCCCGCGCTGGCGATCGAACTCCTGACCTTTCGCGGTGAGAAGAATGACGTGAATTTTACCCAGGCCAAGTTCGTGCTTCACGGAATGGCAGACGTCAAATCCGTTTTTCTTCGGCATCATAACGTCCAGGAAAACCAGATTGGGCTGCTCCTCCTGGATGGTTTCCAGCGCTTCTTCGCCGTTTGAGGCGGTGAGCAATTCAACGCCTTCATCCTCGAGCTCTTCGAGGGTCTGTTGGATCAGCATCCGCAAGTGCGGCTCGTCGTCGACTATGAGGATCTTCATGTTGGGTTATTGATAGATGAGAAACAGAACGTTTTCCAGACCTTTTTCGAAGCGCAGCGAGCGGACTCCCTGGTTGCTCGAAAGCAGCGAGTTCAAAATGATGATGTCGGGTTTCAGCGTAACGGCTTTCGAAACCAGCTCCGCGCCGTTCGATTCCACGACTTGGTATCCGCGGGTTTGCAGGACATCGGAAAGCGTGCGAATGGTGGACGCGTCTTCGTCAACGACCATTACTTTCTTCTTGGATTTGCCTTGATCGAGCAGCGCGCCCACCTCGCGGAACAGCGAGCGTGTGTCGATGGGCTTGGTGAGATAGCGATCCACACCGAGGCGGAAGCCGCGCTCTTTGTCCTCCACGATGGAGAGGATGATGATCGGGATGTCCATGGTTGCCGGGTCGTTTTTCAAAACGGCGGCGACATCGAAGCCGTTCATCTCGGGCATCATGACGTCGAGAATCACCAGGCCTGGCGCTTCCTCGCGGATCCTTGCGAGCGCCTCGCGCCCGTTTTCCGCGAGACGGACTACGTAACCGGCTTCGGTGAACTCCTGCTGCAGCAGCGAGCGGATGTTGGCGTCGTCGTCGACAACCAAAATCGATTTGTCCTGCGGCTCGTGACTGTCCACCTTTTCCCGCAGCTGGCGAACGAGCGATTCAATGTCGATGGCCCGCGGAGCGGCGGCTGTGACGGCGCCGGCTTTCACGGGAAGCGTGAACGAGAAAGTGCTGCCTTTGCCGGGTTCACTTTCCACCCAGATGCGGCCGCCATGGTATTCCACGATCTCCTTGCAGATGGGCAGCCCGAGGCCGGTGCCTTTGGGTTTGTCGGTGAGCGTATCACCCACTTGTTTGAATTTTTCGAAAACTTTCGGCTGATCGGCCGGCGCGATTCCAATGCCGGAATCGGTGACGCCCATCACCAGATCGCCGTTGCGTTGGGCGGCGGAGCAAGTGACCGAACCGGAATCCGTAAACTTGACCGCGTTCGAGATGAGATTGATGACAACCTGGATCAAACGATCGCGATCGCCGGTGATTTGCGGCAACCCCGGCTCGATGTTTTGCACCAGAACCAGTTTCTTGGCTTCTACCAGCGAAGAAGTTGCGCTAACGGCCCGCTCAATCACGTCGGCCATGGAGATTTGTTCCATGTTCCAGGTGAATTTGCCCGCTTCGATCTTGGCGAGATCCAGCACATCGTCGATCAGTTTGGTGAGGCGCTCGCCTTCGCTGACCACGACGTTCAGGTTATCGATCACCTGCCGCTTGGTTTGCTGCACTTTGCGGTCGTCGTCGGGAATCAGCGGGAACAGGCGTTCTTCCAGACGGCGATGAATAATTTTGGCGAACCCGAGGACGGAAGTGAGCGGCGTGCGGAGCTCGTGGCTGACGGTGGAAAGGAACGAGCTTTTCGCGGCGTCGGCGTCTTCGGCGGCGGCGCGCGCCTGCCGTGCGTCGTCGAAAAGACGGGCGTTGTGAATGGCCACGCCGACGGCGGAAGCGATGGTGGAAAGCAATCCCTGATCGGCTTCTGTGAAGCGGCCCTCTTGATCCGTCGTTTGGACGCTGATTACACCGATCATCTCGCCGCCGGCGGGAATCGGCACGCCGAGATAGGAAGCGGCGCTGCGTCCTATGGAACGAACCCCCATGCGCTCGCGTTTGCCCTCCAGATCTTCATTGATCAGGATTGGCCGGCCGGTGCGGATGATCTGCGAAGTGAGGCCCTCGCCGAACGGCTGCGATTCGGCATCTTCGCCGAAGCAATACGGGAAATGCAGCATCATCTTTTCCCGATCGAACAGCGAAACGTACGCAATGGGCGCATGGAAAACGTCGCGCACCTGATCGCCGACCAGCTGAATCAGGCGATCCATATCGAGCTGGGTGGAAAGCGCTTGCGTAATGCGATTGATGGTCGCGAGCTCGGCGGCACGTTCACGGATCTCATGCTCGCGCTCGTTGATGCGATGGTAGGCATCGGCGTTATCCAGCGCGATGGTGGTGTAGGCCGCGAGATTCGCGAGCAAATTGAGATGCTGCTCAGTGTAGGCGTTTTTCTTGAAGCTCTGAATGCTCAGCACGCCCAGCACGCGATCCTGCGCGATGAGCGGCAGGTAGATCATCGATTCCGGCGGCTTCGCGGGGGTGCCATCGGCCAGAACGCCTTTGGCGTGCACATAGTTTTGGATATACCTCTTCGACTCTTTCTCGATGTCGTTGATCAAAACCGGCTTTCGATTTTCGATGCACCAGACCGCGAACTGATTCTTGTCCCGGGCGTCGCGCGTGTACGGGGCGTAGCGTTGTCCGTTTTCGATGGCGAGGCTGTATTCGATCAGTTGTTTTTGCGGACGGTAGAGTCCGACGCCGAAAATGCTGGCGTCCACCAACTGATTGACCCGCTCATACAGCTTGAAGAGAATGGTTTCCAGATCGAGCGACGCTGTGATCTCCTTGCCGATGTCGCTGAGCAGCTCGACGGTTTCGTAGGCGCGCTGGATGCGGTCTTTTTGAGCGGCGATCTCTTCCGTTTGCGCCCGAATTTCCTGCGTGCGCTCGGCCACGGTGGCTTCGAGCGCTTTGGCCTGCGCCTCGAGCGCGGCGTTTTCGCGGCGGGATTTTTCGCGTTCATGATTTACTACGCTTTGGCGCGCCCCGATCGCGACCAACAGGAAAAGCAGCCCGTACATGGAATAGGCCAGAGTGCTGCGATACCAGGGCGCGAGAATTGAAAAATTGAAAACGCCTTCTTCTCCCATACGGCCTTCCAGATTGCGCGCGCGCACGTGGAAGGTGTAAGAACCCGGGCCCAGGCTGCTGTAGTTCGCTTCTTTTTGTTTGCCCCACTCGGACCAGTCTTTGTCGGCGCCTTCCAGGAAATACTGAAAAGTGGTTTCGGATTCGTCGCCGTACGTTGGCGCCGCGAATTCGAAGCGCAGCGAATTTCGATCGTGCGCCAGGCTCAGCGCTTCGTCCTTGCCGGATTGCGCTCCGCCATAAACTACGTCCTTGGAGCTCGAACTGATTTGGCGCACCAGCGTGGCGAAGGTCTGCTGGCCGGACGGTTTCAAGTTCGGATCAAAACGGAGCACCCCGTCGCCGCCGGCGATCCAATAGCCATCGGGCTGGATCCGAACCTGGCTGTTATCGAACCTGGCCAGACGGCGAAACGGCTCTTCGATGAGTTCGAAGCTGCCATCCGGCTTTCGCCGAAACAAACCCTGCCGCTGCGTCGTGGGGCCGCGAGTACTCGACCAGACGTCGCCGTTGTCCAACGGACTCAAACCGGCGACGCCGTCCGGCTCCTTCACGGGAAGAAAAAAACGGTCATCCACCGCCAATTTCCGCGATGGCCGATCCCATCGGAGCGCGTGCTTCACCGGATTGGCAAAGACATAGATCTGTCCGCCTGCTGGAAAAACAAACATGTCGCCGTCGGTGATGCCATCCTCGCGAGTCAGTATTTTCGCGGTGGAATCGCGCATGCCCGATGGAGCAACCGAGACTTGCAGAACTTTGCGATCCGAAGTAGCGGCAAACAACGTGCCGTCCTCGTCCTCGGCCATACTGCTTACGCCATTTGAAAAATTCGGGAGCCGTCCCTCATCCAGCCATTTGGTTCCATCCCAGCGAATGGAGGACAACGCATCGAAATGCCCAACGAAAACGCGCGTAGGTGTTTTGCGGGATTGCTGGAGCGAGTACAAACCTTCCCTTGGCCCTTGCAGTCCTGGCACGGCGGGCGAAACGGTATCGCCCTCGATCTTCATAACACCCACTCCGGTTGCGGCGAGCAGTTGATCGGGAGCGCCGCCGGGACTAAACTTCACCGGGAAAAATCCGAACGCTTGGGTGAAATTAACCGAAAGGGGTTGAACCTGGGGCAGGCCGGTCCTCGGATTGCGCACCAGGCGAAAGAGAGCGGTGCCGCCGGCGGCATCGGCGACGTATTGGGCGCCATTGTGAGAAGCGGCGTCGTTCGCGCTTTCGCTGAAGAAGATGGAGATGGGAGAATCGATCTCGATCCTCGTCACGCCGATACCCAGCCCGAGCCACAGCGCGCCCTGGCGGTCGACGTAGCTGGTGAGCACGGAAGAATTTTGCAGCCCTGCTTCTTTTCCAATAATGCGCCGTACCCGGCCGTCGCGCTCGAGAATCACAACGCCGCCGCGAAGAGTGGTGATGCACAAGCTGCCGTCGGGCAGGACGTTGCTGGAGTAAACTTCGTTGGCCTTAAAATAGTCGTCGGCCGCGGTCGGAAATGGAACGGCCTTCTCGCCATCGAAGAGCGTGAGCAACTGGCCGCGGGAACTAACCAGAACGCGATGTTCGTCGTACGGATAAAGAAAAAGCTTGGGAGAATCCTTATACGCCTCGCCTCCAGGCAGGGCGCGTATTTCGTCGCCCACAATCTCTTGAAGCCCGATGCCGCTTTGCGCGATGATGATGCGCCCGCGGATATCCGATAAGGCTTCAAACCGCGTGTTGGTTCGCCAGACATGCATGGTCTGGCCGTCCCAGCGGAAGAGACGCTCGTAGGACCGGAAGTAATTGCCTTTGGGAGTGATCACCACCTGCCAGACGTCGTTGAAGCCGCGGTCGTCGGCAGGAATTTTTTCTTTCAGCGAGACAAACTGCATCGAGCCGTGTGCGTCCGGCTCCAGATATCCAAATGTCGCGTTTGCGCCCACCCATACTTTGCCCGCCTGATCGATCGCAAAACTACGACCCACCGTGGAGGGGATGGGGATTCTGCGCCAGTTGCTTCCGTCGTATTCGCCGATGGCATTCGAGCTTCCGAAGTACATGACGCCACGGCGGTCCTGAATGATGGACCAGGTTTGATTGATAACGCCGTTGGATTCCTTGATGGTGTAGTTGTGGAGGACGGGCGTTCCGAATTGAGGCTGCTGCGGCTGCGATTGGGCGGGCGAGCGTAGCGGCGCGGCCAGTGCAGCAAGGAGCGCAAGCAGGGCCCGCCGGCGTTGAGATCCAGACATTTTGGTTAATCTTAATTAGACTCCACCGGCGACGCAAGCGCAATCACGCAATTAAAGCGGGTGGCTATTAGTGCCAGGGACACCGGACCAATCATCCGCCACATGTTCAGGGCGGAGTGATTGGGTCGGGAATCCGCGGCGTAACTGGACGCGCTTCAGATCGTCGGTTGGCCGTGCGCCGTTCTTTAACGGGGGAGCAGATCTTTTGCCGCCGCAGCTGCGTTCTGAATCGCGAGGTTGACTCCGATACCCATGCTTCGGCTACATGGCATGAGCGGCATCGCCAATGCAGAGAATCCCAGCGCGACAGCACTGGCGTAGGCGATCGATTTTGACGGTGAGAAGTTTGCGAAACCCGTCGAATCCTGCTTTCTTGACTTCTTGGGTGCTCTTCGGAATCCTTCGAGGACCCACGCTTCGCGCCGACCCGAGCTAATAAATAGCCGAGCACTACCCGGGCGGGCCACCGCCGACGATGCAGCAGGTGGTCTCTTCGCTCATAAGCGCCGGGACTGGCGCCTAATGGCTTTGGCAGCCGGGATGGCCGCAATTGCAGAGGATGTCCGCCGTCTCGGCCTCGCCCTCGCAGTAGGTGCTGCAGTACTCACTGTCCGGTTTGGCGTTGCAATGACAACTGGGATGAGCGCACTTCTTCGATTCGGCCATGGTTGAAATCTCCTGACAGTTGGATGGAACGGCTAGCGCTTCGTTACACCAATTCGCGAACTTTGTCGGCGAGAATCGTTTCGATGAGCTTCTTGCGATCGGGCGTCCCCTTGGCCAACGATTCGATGAAGTGCGCAGCCTGGCGCGCCGTGACTTTCGCGGGCATGGGCGGCTCATTGGGATCCACGACCGCTTCGATGATCGCCGGGCCTGGATGGCGCAAAGCTTGATCCAACACACTTTCGCATTGCGCCGGATCTTCAATGAGGAAGCCGGCGCCGCCGCAGGAGCGCGCGAAGTCCGCGAAGTTGATCGGGGTCAGATCGCAGGCGTATTCGGGATTTCCCAGAAAGACCATCTGTTCCCAGCGAATCTGGCCGAGCGAATTATTTTTAACGATAACGATTTTGATCGGGAGGTTGTACCGGACTGCGGTGACAAATTCCGCCATCAGCATGCTGAAACCACCGTCGCCGACGAATCCGACGCAGAGACGATCCGGATACGCGATTTGCGATGCGATGGTGTAAGGCAATCCGCAAGCCATCGTTGCGAGATTGCCGGAGACTGTGTGCATCTGGCCGCGCTTCACCTGAATGTGCCGAGCCCACCAAGTGGAGATAGTTCCCGAATCGCAGTTGACGATGGCGGTTTCGGGCAAGCGCTTGCTCAATTCCGCGGCCAAGACCTGCGGCTTCATCGGCGACGTGGTGACGGTTTCCTGGAGATGCATGAACTTGTTCCAATCGCGCATCCCGTCCTGGGCATCCGAGAGAAAACTATGCTTGCGCGATCTCAGCAGGGGAAGCAGCAATTGCAACGTACGTTTGAGATCGCCGACTAAGCCGACCTCGACCGGATAGCGCAACCCGATGCGAACGGGATCGAGATCGATCTGAACGCCCCGCGCCTGGCCGGGCTTCGGCATGAATTCGATGTACGGGAAGGAGCTGCCCGCGATCAGAATGCTGTCGCAATCTTCCATCGCGTCCTGCGATGGCTTGGTGCCGAGCAGGCCGATGGATCCGGTGGTGTACGGGCTGTCGTCAGGCACGGCGGCTTTTCCGAGCAGCGCTTTTACGATGGGAGCACCGATCTTTTCCGCGACCTGCTCCAATTCGGCGCCCGCATTCAATGCGCCTCGGCCGGCAAGGATCACGGTTCGTTTTCCGGTATTGAGGACGGCGGCGGCATGTTCGAGATCGACGGTGGCGGGAACGCGCGCGCTCTGTGCGAAGAACTCCGAAACGTGATTTGGGACGTTGCGTTGGCTCCGGCCGTTTCCGTTGCCATTCACCGGCAATTCCTGAAAATCCACCGGGACCGAAATGTGAGCGACGCCGCGATAGGCAAGCGCCGTGCGGCAAGCGAGCGCCGCTATATTTTCCATGTGCTGCGGGCCCATGCAGCGCACGTTGTAAACGCAGACATTGGTGAACAGCTTGTCGAGCTCCACATCTTGCTGCGAGTGGGTATGCATTAAATCGTGAAACTGCAGGCCGGTGATGGCAAGTACGGGCTGGCCGTCGAGTTTGGCGTCGTAGAGACCATTTAGCAGGTGGATACCGCCGGGGCCCGACGTTGCGAGGCAGCATCCGAGTTTGCCGGTGTGCTTGGCGTAGGCGCAAGCCATGAAGGCGGCGGATTCTTCATGCCGAACCTGGATGAATCGGATGGAAGCCTGTCGCTTGCGCAGTGCTTCCATGATGCCGTTGATACCGTCGCCAGGCAGACCGAAAACAACGTTTACGCCCCAGGCTTGCAGAGTTTCAATCAAAACGTCCGAGGCGTTTTTTGTCATGCATGTTGGACTGGCAGCCGCCGGAAGGTGTTTCAGGCGGCGGAGTTTTTCAGAACCTGCCGCGCGGCGCGAAGGCCGGACCCAACGGCTCCGTGGACGGTCCCACCGGCTCCGGTCGTGTCCGTGGCTTCGCCGGCGAAGAACAGCGTTCCCTCCACGGGGCGGCCGAGAAATCGCCTGGCGGGCATGCCGTTAACCGGCACATAGCTATAGGCGCCGCGGAAAAAGGGATCGGCGTGCCAATCGTGGAGGTGCGCGGCAAGTGGGGACGGTATTTTTCTATTGAGAATTCGGGCGAGAGATGCGAGCGCTTGGGTGATGACCGCCGCCTTATTGAGACCGAGCAGAGGCTCGGCGGCGGGCCCGGCGCTCCAGCCGGTAAGGAGCGGTGAGATGACTGGATGGGTCGTCCACCAGGTGGGGAAAATCGGCTCGCGCGAGATCAGAAATCCGATGGCTTTGAGCCTTTCGTCCGATTCCCAAAACGGTTCGGCGAAGCGGAAAGTAACGCGGTACACTTGCCCGAATTCCAGATCTCGCGCGCCGTCGCGGATGGCTTTCGGCTCCGGGTCGAAGGCGATTGCGCCAGCTTCAAGGACGCCCAACGGGACGGTGACGATCAATTGGGAGCAGCGAATTTTCGAGATGCCATTATCCAGCGTGGAACGGAAGCGGACTGTAACGTGCTTGTGTCGCCACTCGACGCGCTCCACGACGGAATTTAGCGAGATTACGGTTTGGTGACCGGGAATGGAATGAAGCAGATGATGAATCAGGGAATCATAGCCGGCCAGAATGCGGAATGCGCGGCCGCCTTCGATTTCGTCCGCAGCTTCGGCATCTTTTTTCAAGGCTGAAGCGCTGATCGTTTCTTTGCGTGCGGCGTTGAAGCCTTCAACGAAGACGCGGGCCCAAGCTTTGGCGTGCGCAGGAAGGTGCGAGCGTTTCAGGAAGGCTTCGAAGCTTTCGTCGCCGCGCTTGGTCGACTTCAACATCGCGGCGAGCGCGGATTCTCCGATCTTACCGGCTTCGGTTTCTTCCAAAAACTTGCCTCGATCGATGAGCCGGGCGCGCGCGGTGTGTTCGTACGTTGTGAGTCCCGCGCTCTGGATGAGACGCCAGGTGGCGGCAGGCAGCCCGTGGACGAATTCAGCGCCTAGCTCGATTGGAAGTGGCGAAAACGGATCTTGAATGGTAAGAATGCGTCCGCCGACGCGGTGATTTGCTTCCAGGCACCTTACGGTCTTTCCGGCGCTGGCCAAAACTGCGGCAGCGGAGAGGCCGGATGCGCCGGCGCCGATGATTACGACGTCCGAATCAACGCGCGCCACGAGCACGAATCTTCTTTGTGGATGGTTCGGGCTGGGCTGGCTTGCGTTCGGCCGCAGCGGCCGGTTTACTTACGGATGCCAGACTGCGCTTAAGAGCGTCCAGGATATCGACTATGTTCGAGGGCGTGGCGGCGGGTTGGACGGCGGCCGGCTGGCGAGTGGAGGAACGCGATTCGATGAGCGAGCGCAATCGTTCTTGAAACTGATTTTTGAATTTGCCTGGCTCAAAGGACGTGGCCAGCGCCTGGATCAGAGTGCGCGCCAGATCCAGTTCTTTGGCTGAGACCAGTTTCACATCGGTGCGGAATTCGTCGAGTGTGCGGACTTCGGTAGTGTGGAACATGGTGTGAGCGATCAGGCCCGTTTTACCGGGCCTTACGATCATCACGTGATCGCGCCGGTGCATGGTGAGCTGACCGATCGCGGCATATCCGGAATCTTGCATCGCGGCAAAGAGCAGGGCGTAAGACTTTTCGCCGCTTTCATCCGGAGCGACGTAGTAAGAAGTTTCCAAATAGACCGGGTCAATTTCACTGAACGGAACGAATTCCACGATCTGCATTTCAGTGGACGTCTGGGGAGCGACGGCGCGGATCTCTTCTTCCTCCAGGACCACATATTCGCCCTTCGAGTATTCGTAGCCCTTCACCAGATCCGCACTGCTCACAGGCTGTCCGCCGCCGTTGGCGACCTGGAAACTTCTTTCCACTGGCGCGAGGGCGGGTAGCGGTTCGGGCGTTGTTAACAGCGGCTGGCTTTTTCCTTTTGCAACAGGCTCAATCCGCTCCTGCGGCGCGGGGCGGCTGGCGCGATAGAGCTGGCGTAAAGGAACGCGCTCAGCGCGCGCAGCGCGGACTAATCGCACTGGAATCGAAACTAAGCCGAACGATAGATGGCCCTTCCAGACAGTACTCGCCATAACAGATGCCGACAGATTTGACTCTACCATGCGTGTTTTCGTTTCCAGCGGATGGAAACATCGAGGCGCCGCGAGCCATCCAACCAGTAAGAAAAGAATGGACAACCTGATCAATCTTCCAAATCAACTGGATGCCAAGAAGTGCCAATGCCGAGCTATCATCGAAACCCCGAAGGGCTTCCGCAACAAGTTCGACTATGATCCCGACTCGAATCTTTTTGTACTAGGCGGCTTGTTGCCGGAGGGAATGATGTTCCCATTCGATTTCGGCTTCATTCCATCCACGTTGGGAGAAGACGGCGATCCGTTGGACATTCTGGTGCTGATGGATGCACCCGCCCACGTGGGCTGCCTGATGGATGTGCGGATCATTGGAGTGATGCGTGCCAGCCAAACGGAACATGGAAAAACGAAGAGCAATGACCGCCTGCTGGGAGTTGCGATTCACTCCTACGCACATGAGGAACTGGAATCGATCGACGAGGTGAGCAAGACGCTGCTGGATCAGACCGAGGAGTTCTTTGTTTCGTACAACAAGCAACGCGGCAAGAGTTTCAAAATCGAAGGAATTAGCGGCCCGAAGCGCGCGATCCGGTTTATAAAGGCAGGCATATCCGCGCACAAAAAGGCGCGCAAGAAGAGCAAGTAACCTGGGCTGAAACAATTCGGGAAGCTGTTGATCTAGTGAGTGGGAGGATGCTATGGCGCAAAAAGGCAGTTCCAGCAAAAGCCGGTCGACAAAGAGCAGGTCGAGCAAAGGGAAGACGAAAGTGGCCAAGACCATGCGGGAATTTAAACATGGCAGCCTGAAATCGGGCAGCGGCGGGAAGGTAAAAAAGCGCAAACAGGCCGTGGCCATCGCGCTGAATCAAGCGCGCAAATCCGGCGCGAAAATTCCAAAAAAGAAAAAGTCTTAGTGCGCACCCGTACATCAATTTCGAAGCTTTCCGCCTTGGTGGCCCACTCTCAACCAGCGCGCTTACGCGGAGTTTTTCCGGCACGTCGTAGCCCGGTGTTCTTTCAAAAATGTGAGCTATAAGGTTGGCGGTCACAAGCCGACTTATCGTTCCCGATTCCTGCCATGCTTCCTCGAACGCCGTTTGTTGACCGCGAACGGCACAAGTCGGATTATTTGTCCAAGTGGACGTAACGATGCCAGGGTTGAGATGGAATGATTCAACTTAGGACTCTTTCGCCCGGCGCTCGTTTGGCCGCGAACGATTCCCCCGCATATTGCTGCGGGCGGAACGCCGCACAAAGTCCGCGGAAACGCGGCGGGTCAACGCTTCATGTTACGGCTTCGGCACAAAGAAGGAGCTGAAATTCCTTATCGGCTCAAACGGAGGAGGCGGTAGCGTAATGCTTGATTCCTCGGTATCGGTGAGAGTATTGATGAACACCACCAAATTCATGCCGCTCATGAACGACAGGTGAATTCCGTCCGGGGTGAATGTGGGTTGTGCGCCGAACACCGGGCCCGCTCCCGCGGCTAGCGGTATGACGTTCGAAACCGTTTTGGTGATGGTGCTCACAATCAGGACCGGACCGCCTGAGACTGGCACCAGGTACAGCCGCGTACCATCGGGGTGCAGCGCCATATAGCTCTGAGTGTAACTGGTGATCAGGTTTTTTCCAGAGCCGAAAAGAATCGATACCGGCGGCTGCACTGTATTGGATTGAAGATCGAGCACGGGAAAAGAAAACCCGTCGGCTTCAATGCCGTTCAATAAGTACGCTTCGGTTCCATCGGGCGTGATCGCAATTTGACCGAGGCTGGAATATCCCGTAACGGGAATTGTCGTTGAGATTGTCCGCGTTGCCACGTCGATTACGAACACAACACTTGGTCCACTTCCCGAGTAGGGCTTAGTGACAACATAGGCGAGTCTGCCGTCCGGTGTGATGGCGATCCCTCCCGCCACTGTGCCGGCCGGGAGCGCGATGGTGGAGACAATCGAAAAACTGTTGAGGTCGGCTACCAGTACATTGCCCGTGGACATAGCGGTTTGAGCCGAGTTCACGGTGATGAAAGCGAATCGGCGATCGGGAGTTACCGCGAAACGCTGCGCTATTCCTTGAGTGACCTGCTGGCTGAAATCCAGTTTCGCGGAGAACGTGACTGAGGCAGGATCGAATTGGACTAAGGTCCCAAATTTGTCCAGGATGTACACGACAGTGGAGTTCGTTGTCGTGGCAGCGGCGCGAATCGCGTTCGAATTGACCGATCCGGTGCGGGCTGGGTTTAAGGTGGTCTGATCTTGGGGCGTTATGACGCCAGGTGGTATAACAGGGCTGTCGGTTACCGGATCCCACAATCCCCCGTGAGTGGGATCGCCCAAAAACGGGAACTCAAAGTGGTACTTGTTCACTTCCACTGGGGCACTCGCTGGGGCATCCACACCGAAGTAGACCCACCGAATCAAACCCTGTGCTGGGGTAAGTGGTGCGTCACAGCTCGTGTCGTTCAAGTCACATCCCGCTAAAACCAAAAACGCCAGTAGCGCGGGGATCGACCTCGTTGGAAGAAATCTTGGATTTCGCTTGGGTATCACTGCCATTCTCCTCACCGGAAAAGCACGGTTTTGGCACTGGCAAAAATCTGCACCGCGACCCCGGTATCCAACCCCGAAGCCTTGAACGTAGTGAGCCCAAGCGACGGTATGGCAGCCAGGGCTAGAACTCCATAGGACCCTCCGAAGTTATTGCTGCTGGCGAGCAGCGCGCCCAGGATGTAACTCGGAACCGCGAACGATCCGGCGGCCGCGGAAGTGGTGCAGAGGAACGTGCCCGTCGTATTCGTGAGCAGATCATAGTTCGATCCGGCGATCACCATGGTACTGTCCTGCAGCCCGGCCGGCGACCAGGTTACGGTCAAGGGTCGCGTACGGTCAATCGTTTCGATTTGCAGCCGGTTCAGCCAGTTCACCTGCACGGCCGGAGGAACCGCGACCTGGAATAGACCAACGTCGGCCCCGCCGAGCGCGGAAATCTGAGTGGTCCCCGTTGTATTGAAGACCAGAGTGGATGCGCCGAAGTTCGGGTCATTGGTTCCCAAATAGCCGGTATAAAGGGGCGAAAGGGCGCGACTCAGCGAGAATTGAGACGTTCCTGTAATCGTGATCGTTGGCCCGGCGTCCAACTCATTCCCCAGCCCGCTCGCAAAAGCCGGAATGTTCAGAATGAGGCGGCGCCCCGACACCGAATACATTGTGCAACTCCCTGGCGGGGGCGCTGACAGCGCGGAATTAAAAAACAGAGGGCCGCCGGGCGCGGAGTCGAATGAGATCATCGCAGCGTCGGTGGAGATATCGGTTGGCTGGCTGGTGTCGACATCGGTCCGGAGCATGCTGCGAAAAAGGATTGCCGCGCCCACTTTGCCGCCTTTCGCGAATAGGGGAGCAATGGCGTTGCCGGGATCGGAGCACGGCGCGCCGCCCTTCTGAATTGCCATCGTAACGGCGTTGCTCAACGTAGTCCCGGCCGTTCGGATCTGCACCGGAACGTAACAACCCAGTGGAGCACTGGCCGGCACCGTAAACACAATCTGATCTACGCCGGCGCAGCAGGGGCTCCGTCCACTGTACTGTTTGGAGGCGAGCACTCCTCCCACGAAGATTTCAACCGGAGTAGCGAGATTGCCGGGAGCCGGCGCCACGTTATCGACGCTCACGGGGCCCAGCCCGGTGCCCCACAGCGTGATGACTTGCCCAGGCGCAGCGGTCTCGACCAGCGAGTTCAGCGGTTGGTTATTCTGCGCAACGAAGTTATATAAAATGCCCGGCCCGAAGCCGCCGCTGTTGGCAGCAAAAATTCCGAAGCTGTTGGCAGCCACGGTAGCAGCGGTGGTATTGCTCGGAGTGGAGTTGTAAGTCACTTGGATGGCTACGCGCCCCAGAGGCGCATCGGATGGCATGATGGCATTCACCTGGTTGGCTGTGACGACGATGGGGAATGCGTTTACAATCGTGTTCCCTTGGATGACCTGGACGGAAACTCCAGCCAATGTGGTGAGAAGGGGGAAGCCGCTGACCTTGGTCAAGGTTGCGGGACCAAGGCCTTGCCCGAAAATCGAAAATACCGAGCCTCGCGCGATCTGGCTGCCGCTCAGCCCCGGAGGAGTGAAGCTGGCGCCATTCACGACTCCGCGGTAGTTGATGAATGGCTGTGCGGACGCTACGAGGGCTGTCAACAGGACGGCCGAGATCCGGATTGATCGCTGCATTTTAGGGCACTCCCAGGCACGCCATCTATCGGCTAGAGTTAGCTTACCTCATACGATTCGTGATTTTGGAAAACCCCCGGCCTTTCCTCAACGCGAACAGCCTGGCGGCACGAAATCACAGAGGACAACCTCACGCGACGCGGTTTGGCGGGAAAGATCCCAGATGATCGGGCGTCTCGAAGGAAACCACTTACTAGACGATGACGTATGCTATGGACTAGCATCTCGAAGCGCGTGCCGCACTCGGCGGCTAAAGCACACATTCCGTAGGTGTGGGCCACTCGACGCACGCCATCCGCACCACTACCTCTCGTCCTTCCGCAAGTGATAGTGACTCTAGCCGCCACCAAAAAAGGCGCCCACGGAACAAAGTCCATCAGGCGCCCCAATACCAACACGCGGCCAACTCTCATCGGTGAAACGTTTCTACTTTAACGCAGGAGTCAAATCGAGGAACCCCCCGTATCCCCGGGAAGTTCCGATCCGGTCTGGCGGAAAAACCGGCCTCACTCAACCCTCGGCTGTCATTTTGAACCCCATCTATTCAAGGAGGACGAAGGGAATTCGGACAGAAAGCCAGATCGGCAACGGAATTGCAAAACAATACACGGCATGGGACAAGACAAGTTCCAAGGCGCTGCAGCGTATGTTCCGGACCGGAAGAGTTTACCGGTATTGCGAGCGGCGGTGCAGAATTGCCAAGGATGTGACTTGTACCGTTACGCGACGCAAGCCGTGCTTGGCGAGGGTCCGAAGAAGCCGGATTTGATGCTGGTGGGGGAGCAGCCAGGAAATGACGAGGACTTGCAAGGCAGGCCTTTTGTCGGACCGGCGGGCAAGCTGCTGGATCGAGCGATGGCGGATGCCGGGATTGATCGCGCTTCGGTATACGTGACGAACGCTGTGAAGCACTTCAAGTTTGAGGAGCGCGGTAAACGCAGAATTCATAAGAAGCCGACAGTTCCCGAAGTGAGGGCATGCCAACCGTGGCTCGAAGCAGAGGTGTCCGTGGTGCACCCGCAAGTAATCGTTTGCTTGGGAGCGACGGCGGCGCAATCGATGTTCGGGCCGGCTTATCGTTTGATGAAGGAACGCGGGAGATTCGTCAAGCATCCTTTCGCTCCCATGGGAGCCCGGCTCGCGACTTCGACGGTTCATCCATCGGCTATTTTGCGCGCACCCGACGAGGCGCAGCGCCGCATTCAATATGGTGAATTTGTGGCGGACCTCAAGAAGGTGCGCGAAGTATTGAAGGAGGTCTCATGAAGAGAATCCGTTATGCCGTGGTGGGCGTCGGCCACATCACGCAGAATGCCCTGCTGCCGGGGTTCAAGAATACGAAGAACAGCGAGCTGGTGGCGATCGTGACCGGCGACGCCGCGAAACGCAAGGAGATCGCGCGGCAATACGATTTAGATCCGAAAGCGGCTTACTCTTACGACGACCTGGAAACATGTCTGCGTACTGAGAAGGTGGATGCCGTCTATCTTGGCGTTCCGAACCATCTGCATTGTGAGTATACGGTGCGAGCGGCGAAAGCGGGCGCGCACGTACTGTGCGAGAAACCGATGGCGGTTACGTCCAGCGAATGCCAGACCATGATCGATGCGTGCAAAGAGGCCGGAACCAGGCTGATGATCGCGTACCGGCTGCATTTTGAGGATGCGAATCTCGAAGCGATCCGGATCGCAACCAAAGGCGAGCTGGGAGATCTGCGCATCTTTACTTCGGTTTTTTCGCAGCAGGTGGCGGAGGGCAACATCCGGATTACGGAGCCGGAATCGCGCGGCGGCGGGAACATCTACGACATGGGAGTTTATTGCATCAACGCGGCGCGCTATTTGTTCCGGGATGAGCCGACGGGAGTTTTCGCCGTTCCTGTGAGCAACGGAGACGCGCGGTTCCGAAAGGTTCCCGAGATGACTAGCGTCACGATGCGTTTTCCGTTCGACCGCGTGGCAAGTTTCGTATCCAGCTTCGGCGCGCAACCTACATCCGAGTACACGTTAATTGGCGAAAAGGGCCGTATTCGTTTATCGCCTGCGTTCGATTATCAGAAGCCTCTGGCGTACGAACTGGTAATTGGTGAGCGGGAGCCCAGGCACAAGACCTTCCGCAAGCGCGATCAATTTGGCGCCCAATTGGAGTACTTCTCGGAGTGCATTCACAATCATCTAAAACCGGAACCGTCGGGTGAGGAAGGGTTGGCGGATATCCGGGTAGTGGAGGCGATTTTGCAGTCCGCCGCCACCGGAAAATGGGTTTCTGTGCAACGTACGGAAAAGAAGGACCGGCCTTCGGAAAAACAGAAGATCAGCAAGCCGCCCGTGCATCCGCCGGAGTTGGTGCACGCGGCGTCTCCTTCAGGAAAGCATTAGGGGCAATTGGATGAGCGACGCAAGATTCAACCGGCGTGAGATATTGGCGGGAATCACCGCGGCGACGCTTACGAGCGGACGATTATGGGCCGAAGGCTCGCTGCAGACGCGCGAACTGGGCAAAACGGGAGTGAGAGTTTCTTGCCTTGGTCTGGGTGGTTCTCACATCGGGAAACCCAAAGTGTCCGACGATGAGGCAACGCGAATCATTCGGCAGGCCATCGACCACGGACTGAATTTCATGGATAATTCCTGGGATTACAACGATGGCCAAAGCGAAGTTCGCATGGGCAAAGCTCTGCGCGATGGATACCGGCAGAAGGCATTCCTGATGACGAAGTTCGATGGCCGCACCAAGGAATCGGCGAGTCAGCAGCTCGATGAGTCGTTGAAACGGCTGCAAACGGATCATTTGGATCTGCTGCAATTCCACGAGAACATCCGCTTTGACGATCCGGACCGGTTCTTCGCCGAAGGCGGCGCAGCGGAAGCGCTGCTGGCTGCCAAAAAATCCGGCAAAACGCGATTCATCGGATTCACGGGGCACAAAGATCCGCACATTCACTTGTAGATGCTGGAACTGGCGCGAAAGAACAACTTTCAGTTCGACACGGTGCAAATGCCCTTGAACGTAATGGACGCGCATTTCCGCAGCTTTGCGAAGCTGGTGATTCCGGAGGCGCAGAAGATGGGTCTGGGCATCCTCGGAATGAAGAGCATGGGTAGCGGCGTGATCCTGAAGAGTAAAACCGTGAGTCCGGTGGAATGTTTGGAGTATGCGCTCAGTCTGCCCACGTCGGTGGTGATCACAGGCATCGATAGCCAGCAGGTGCTGGAGCAGGCGCTTAATCTCGGCCGGAATTTCACGCCGCTGAGCAGCCAGCAACTTTCCGCGTTGCTGAACAAAACCGCGCAGGCTGCGAGCCAAGGCGAGTACGAGTTGTTCAAGACGACGGCGCATTTCGACAGCACGGCCAAACATCCGGAGTGGCTGGGGCCTGAGACGCAGCAGGTCAAACAGCTCGGCGGCGAAAGTTGATCAGGTCTTCACTCGCGGCTCTCGGGTAAAATAAGCAGGTGGTGATTGCGGCAGGCCTGCTGTTTCTCTTGGCAAATCGAAGTGAGCGACTCATCGAAGAAACTGCGGAATCGGGGCGGGTTCTCACGATCGCTGTACCGCTGTCCGAGCGGCTTGGTTCGCGGCCGCAGATCGCGCCGGGCGCGCCGCCACTCCTGAGTTTCCGATTCTTCGAGGGCCAACAGCGGCATCGGTTTGGCGAGCTCGATCTGGTGATCGACGATGCGGGTCATTAGGTGGCTGTCTTTATTTTGGGCGCTGGCGGGCCAGGCGCAGGACGACGCACTCGAAAAAGGCATCGCGGAATTCAATCGCGGGCAGTACAGAGCAGCGCAGAGTTGGCTGGAGAAGGCTCCCGAGAGTGCGCAGCGGCGGACCTACATCGCGCTGACGCAGGCAGCCACCGGACATTGCGATGCGGCGCGCAACGCGCTCGCGGCTGAGTTTGAGAAGGCTGCGACGCAAGAGCTGGGGCGGCTGGCAGGATTGGCTCTCACGCAGTGCCAGATGGCGGCGGGCGATTATACAGCGCCCGTTCCCGTGCTGGCGCGGTTGCGAGTGCTGCATCCAGCGGATGCTGATGTGCTGTATCAATCGGCGCGGTTGCACATGAAGGCTTGGAACGAGACGCTCTTCGAGATGTTCCAGAGGACGCCCAACTCGTACCGCGTGAATCAGATCTCGGCGGAAATTTTCGAGATCCAAAACCGGTTTGCGGAAGCGGCGGCGGAGTATCGGAAAGCGATTGCGAAGAATCCGGCGGCGTTGAATCTGCATTTCCGGTTGGGACGGGCGCTACTGCTGGAATCGCATGCTCCGGAGAATCTGGCGCAGGCCGGGGGCGAGTTCGAAGCCGAGTTGAAATTGAATCCGTCGGACGCGGTGGCGGAGTACGAAGCCGGACAAGTGCTGCTGGTTTCTGACGAACGAGCGGAAGCGGCCAAGCGGTTTGAACGGGCGGTAGCGCTGAATCCAAACTTTGCCGAGGCGCTGCAGGCGCTGGCGAAGGCGCGGCTGGAGGCGAAGCAGTACTCCGAGGCGATTGATCTGTTGCAGAATGTGGTGCGGCTGCAGCCCGCGAATGAATCGGCCCACTACAGCTTGATGCTCGCGTATCGAAATGCGGGGCGCGCGGAGGATGCGGCGAAGGAACAAGCCGAACTCGACAAGCTGCAGAAATCACCGCAGGGCGAATTCACCGATTTTCTGAAGCGGCTGGGAGAAAAGGCTCCGAAGCAGTGATCCGAAGTCTCGCGATCGCGGCTCTGTTCTGCGCGGCGGCGGCAGCGGTGGATTTTCGGAACGTAGCGCGAGAAGCCGGGCTGACGGCTTCCATTCCGAACGGCGGCGCGCAATCGAAGAAATACATCGTCGAGACAACGGGAAGCGGCGCGGCGTTCCTGGATTACGATAACGACGGGCTGCTGGATATTTTTCTTGTATCGGGGCCCGGGGGATCAAACAAGCTGTATCACAACCTCGGGAATGGCAAGTTCGCCGATGTCACCAAGGCGATGGGCCTGGAGCATACGGGCTGGGGGCAGGGTGTGTGCGCTGGCGATTTCGATAACGACGGGTATATCGATTTGTTTGTAACGTATTGGGGCGCGAATGTTCTGTATCGGAATCGCAGTGGGCACGGTTTCGAAGATGTCACGGTCAAGGCCGGCTTGCTGCAGGATCGGGTGCGCTACAACACAGGCTGCGCGTTTTTGGATTACAACAACGACGGGCATCTCGATCTGTTCGTGGCGAATTATCTGAAGTTCGATTTCGCGAGCGCGCCGAAGCCGGGCGAGAACTCGTACTGCTGGTATCGCGATCTTCCGGTAGCGTGCGGTCCTCGCGGCCTCGCGTTCGATCGAAATATTCTTTACCGCAATAGGGGCGATGGAACGTTCGAGGATGTGTCGGAGAAGTCGGGCATCGCGGGTCCCGCGCGCAACTATTCGCTGAGCGTATTGACCGGCGACTTCAACCACGACGGGCTGACGGATATTTATGTGGCATGCGACCGGACGCCTTCGATTCTGTACATCAATCGAGGCGACGGAACGTTCCGCGATGAGGCGCTGGCGCGCGGCGCGGCCTTGGATGACAACGGCAAGGCGCTTTCGGGAATGGGCGTTGCGGCATCCGATTACGACGGCGATGGTTGGGCCGATATTTTCCGCTCGAATTTTTCGGATGAGCGCGAGACGCTCTACCGGAATCGAGGGAACGCGGAGTTTGACGATGTCACGGTTGCGGCGGGAATGGCGCTGAATACGCGGTTTGTCGGATGGGGCTGCGGGTTTTTGGATCTGGACAACGACGGGCGCAAGGGTCTGCTGCTGGTGAATGGGCACGCGTTTCCGGAAGTGGACCGGTTGGGGATCGATGTGCACTTCAAAGATCGGGCGATTCTGTATCGGAATTCCGGGAGCGGGAAGTTCGTGGATATTTCAGAATCGTCGGGGGCCGGGATCCTGGAGAAGCATTCGTCGCGTGGCGCGGCGTTCGGCGATTACGATAACGATGGCGCGGTGGAGGTGCTGGTCAACAATCAGAATGAGCCGCCGAGTTTGTTGAAGCAAGCGGCAAAGCCCGCAGGCAATTGGGTTTTATTGAATTTACAAGGAGTGAAATCGAATCGCAGCGCAATCGGGGCGCGGGTCCGAGTGCGTGCTGGGGATTTGGTGCAGAGCGATGAAGTGCGGAGCGGCGGGAGTTATCTATCGCAAAACGATTTGCGGCTGCATTTTGGAGTCGGAAAGGCGCGCCGCATCGACCAGGTGGAAATCGATTGGCCGAGCGGCGCGCATCAAGTGGAGACGGGGCTTGAAGTGAATCGGGTGATTGCGCTTCGCGAGAGACCCTGACCGGCTCCCTCGC
>DATGIH010000324.1:0-7022 GCA_035295865.1 Bryobacteraceae bacterium | reverse complement strand
CGAAGGGCGCTTGCGTGGCGAAAGCTGTCTGCCCTTCACGCTGGACCGGAAGAGAAGCTACCGGGCCGACGTAGTTGTAACGCTGCTCGGGATGCCTATTTTCAGCAGGCAGGGCGTGGGCAGCGCGTTCGCGTCCGTGCGCGAGGCATTTATTGACGGACGCAAAATCGTCTCGCTGCAATTCGGGGGCGGCGCCAATCCGGAGCGGACGCATGGCATCCAATATTTCGGCTCAACGGAGGAGGTGATCCAGCTAAACCCTGGGGGGATGGTCGAGGCGGGATGCTTCGGATTTGTTACGGCGCGCCACAACAATCAGGAAGGACTGGAACAGGCGAGGCAGCGGTTGGTAGCGAATGGATCGAGCGCGTCGCCGCCCGTGATCGCCGTAGAAGAGCGAGTGGAAGCGGGAAGGTTGAAGAACGCCTCGGCGACGCTTGCGACTGACGATTTTGCGTTACAGGACTGGCAAGAGTTGCCGAGACAGGTTCGCTCGGCGTTCCAGCGGCTGGACGTTGCGCGGAAGGACGTTAACTTTCCCGCCGGGTCGTCTACTTTCTTGTACGCCGTTCTTATCGCAATTCGCGGCGCCGGTAAAAGCTCGCTCGATTGCATGCATAACGCGAAGCCATTCCGGCTGGATTTTGAAAAGGCTCCGGATGGGCGATTTGGCGGAGTCTCACGCCTGACAGGTCAAATCCACGACCTGACCAGAGGACACACATCGACGTTTCGTTTGTGGCTGGGAGAGGGTTCGGACTTGCCCATCCGCATCGAGTTTTCACCGAGGCCCTACTTGCGTATTGCGCTGGAGATGGATCCGGCGCTCGATCTGTCGAACCGAAGGGAGGACGTATGCAGAGAAGCAAGCTTCACTTTTTCTGGCGCGAACGCGAGGCAGTAAAACAATTTCGCACTGGAGTGTCGTTACACAGCCACACGCTGCACTCGATGGAAAGCATGGCGTTCCTTCCGCGCTACGCGGCCGGCGCGCCTCTGCTCAACTGGGCGATCCGCCAGCAGGAACGCAGGTATCACGCGCGTTCCGGGCGAGGGCTGGATTTTTCACGAGCGTTCTGGCGTCCGCCGCTCGGTCCGCGCGAGGCCTATGATCTCGAAAAACGGCAAATCACGGAAAGCCTGGATTTAGATGCACTCGTCTCGCTTAGCGATCACGATGATATCCAGGCGGGCTCGCTGCTGGCGGCGGTGGAACCGGAGATTCCGATTTCCGTGGAGTGGACGGTGCCGTACGGCCCGTCGTTCTTTCACATCGGCGTGCACAATTTGCCAGCGAAACTCGCGGCCGCATGCATGGCGGAATTGGCTGAATTCACCGCGAATCCACAGCCTGGCCGGATTGCCGGGCTGTTATCCGAACTGGACCGGTTTGACGAAACATTGATCGTCTTGAACCATCCGATGTGGGACGAAGCGCGGATCGGAAGCGCTGAGCATGCGCTGCTGGCCACTCAGTTTTTGGCGGTATACGGAGCGAACATCCATGCGCTGGAACTGAACGGTCTGCGTCCTTGGAAAGAAAACCGGCAGGTGATCGACCTTGCGCGGGCCTCCGGACACGTTCTGGTTTCAGGCGGCGACCGGCACGGTCTGGAACCAAATGCGAACGTCAATTTGACCAACGGAGGTACATTTGCCGAATTTGTCGCGGAAATCCGCGAGGACCGCTTCAGCGACGTTTTGTTCCTGCCGGCCTATCGCGAACCGATCCGGCTGCGCATGATCGAGACGATGGTGGACATCGTTCGCGATTACCCGGAGTTTCCACTTGGGCGGCGTTCATGGAACGAACGCGTGTTCTATCGCATGGACGACGGCGTCGCAAGGCCGTTGGCTGCGTTGTGGCAGGCCGATCCGTGGCCGGTACACTGGTTCCTGGCCGGCTTGCGGGCGGCGAAAAGCAGCCAGGTTCGCACTGCGCTCCGTTTCGCACTGGCGGATGCGCAGGAGGCCGGCTTATGAAATCCGCGCCGCACGTTGCATTCTTCACGGACTCTTTTCACGAGGTCAACGGCGTCGCCCACACCAGCCGCCACTTTGACGCGTTCGTGCGACGAAGAGGTTTGCCGTTCCTGAATATCCATGCAGGCGCCAAAACGGAATTTCGCGAAGACGGGCCGGTGTGGACATTGGAACTTCAGCGTAATCCGATCGGGTTTCAACTGGAGAGCGACATGTCGTTCGATTTGACGTTTCTCCGGTACAAGAAGCGGGTGAAGGAGCTTCTCACGAAGTTCGGCGCGGAGATGATTCACATCACCGGTCCGAGCGACGTAGGAATTCTCGGTACCGTGCTGGCGCACGAGATGCATTTGCCCATGATGGCGTCCTGGCACACCAACATCCATGAGTTCGCCGCGCGCCGAATCTCCAAGATGCTTGCATGGATGCCTGGGCAGGCCGGCCAAAGGGCTGCCAACTTCACCGAGAGCGGCGTTGTGCTTCCGTTGACACTGCGGTTTTATAAGCTGGCGCGCGTTCTGCTGGCGCCGAATCTCGAACTGGTCGAAATGCTGCAGCGGTGCAGTGGCAAGCCGGTGTTTCTGATGCAGCGCGGCGTAGACACGGCTTTGTTTTCGCCGGAAAAGCGCGAATGCGGCAAGCGTCCGTTGACGATCGGGTATGTGGGAAGATTGTCGCCCGAAAAAAGTGTTCGTGTGTTGCGCGACATCGAGAGGACGTTACTGGCCGAGGGAGTCCGGGATTTCCGGATTTTGGTGGTGGGCGACGGGCACGAGCGCGGCTGGTTGGCCGAGAACATCCGGAATGTGGAATTCGCGGGCGTACTCTTTGGCGAGCATCTGGCACGCGCGTACGCGAACATGGACATCTTCGCCTTCCCATCGCACACCGATACGTTCGGCAACGTGGTGCTTGAGGCGATGGCCAGCGGCGTCCCGTCGGTGGTGACATCGAGCGGCGGTCCGAAATACATCGTGACGCACGGCGTGACGGGCCTGGTTGCCACGGATGATGGGGAATTTCTGCGACACGTGTTGGCTCTCGCACGCGATGGAGAGATGCGGCAGCGGATGAAGATCCGGGCACGAGAGTTCGCACTGTGCCGGCATTGGGACCGAATTTTCGAACAGGTCTACGACGCTTACGAATACTGCTTGCGCACGCATCGAGCTAGAGCGTTTCGTCAACCGGCACGGGCGGGGAGTTTCGCCTGACCAGCCAGCGGTAAATCGCAACCGGTCCAGAAGCAACGAAGCCGCCAATCAATCCCGGCAACTTTCTCAGATCGGACCGGAGCGATTCTGCTCCAGCGCCCACAACCAAAGCGCCGCGCCGCGAGGCATACAAATGAACAGAGTTGATATGGCGGTGAAACAAACCGACGAGATGAGGCTCGTGACGATCTTGGGAGTACCTCGCAGCAGGTGCACGGCAAGTTCCAGCGAATGCGAAACCAGCGGGAGCAAGACCAACGCCGTGAGACTGGCGGCCCAGAATGGCTGGGCATTCCGAAAGGCCTGTGTAATCGCACCGTAGAATCCAGCGGTGATGGCGCGATACACGAACTCCGCAAGCATGGCACCGCTCGCGGCACGCCACCCTGCAGAAAGATTCGCGCAAAGGAAGATGAGGGCTCGTAACACGGAGCTGAACAGCGAAGATTTCCAATTCCAGCGGTGGAGCAGCATTTCTCGTGGGCGCCGCATGAGTTCGCGCAGCACGCGGTAGACTGTCATCGGTAGGCCTCCCTGAACAAACATTTAAGCCCAAGAATGTTTCGATGACATGGGACCGGGGTGAGAGAATGGTGAATAAGTCCCGATGCCTTTTCAGGTATTCCAAGCGGAATCGAAAAGCGTGCTCAGCCGCACCACCGGATTCATCGCGCAGGCTGGCTTCACGCACTCACTGACGCCGGCGCGCAACTGCACATTCGGATGTTCCTATTGCTATGTCCCGACCATGCGAATTTTCGGAGGGTTGAAGCGCGAGGATTGGGAGCACTGGGGTCAGTTCACGACGTTTAAGGGGAACGCGCCGGAACTGCTGCGGCGGCAGTTGCGGGCGGAGCAAGTCGTGTATTGTTCCCCGATGGTTGATCCGTATCAGCCCGCGGAAGAAGCGGCGGAGTCGATGCCCAGGATTCTGGATGAGTTGCTGCAGCGTCCGCCGCGGGTTTTTGTGATTCAGACGCGCGGGCCGCTGATATCGCGAGATATTGAAAAACTGGCGGCGCTCGGGCAGCGTACGCGTTTGCGAGTGAGCTTCTCGATCACGACCAATCGTGAGGATATTCGAAAACGCTATGAGCCGCATTGTGCGCCTATATCGGCACGCATTCGCGCTATTGAGAGGCTGCGCGCGGCTGGCATCGATACTTTTGCTACGCTCGCGCCGCTTTTACCGTGCGATCCTGAAGAGTTGGCGGCGCTGGCGTTGGATGCCACGGATCGCGACGTCATCGGCGATGCGCTGCACATTCGATCGCTCAAGCCGAACGGCGCCACCACGCGCGACGCGGCGTTTCGAATCAGCGAACGCCATGGCGACTCGGCATGGTTCAAACCGGAATTTCAGGCGTCGGTGACGGCGCGAATTGGCGAGGTTGTCGAGCGTGCTGGACGTCGCTTCGCAACCGGCCCGGAGGGTTTTGCATGGCTGACACAATCATGAGCAGTCCTGTTTTGGAGCGGCTCGGGATCGAGCCGGTGAATTCGGGAGCGTGCGGGCGCGAATGGTTGCCCGCGACCGGCGCATCAACTATCGCGTCGGTAAATCCGGCGGATGGGGAAGAGCTTGCGCGCGTGCGGCTCGCATCGGCGGAGGATTACGAAACGATTGTCGCGGAATCCGCCAAGGTGTTCGAGCGCTGGCGCATGGTTCCGGCTCCCAAGCGCGGGCAAATCGTGCGGGAAATCGGCGACGAACTGCGCGCCTATAAGGATGACCTGGGCACCCTAGTGACGCTCGAAATGGGAAAGATTCTGGCTGAAGGGAAAGGCGAAGTGCAGGAGATGATCGACATAGCGGATTTCGCGGTCGGTCTGTCGCGCCAGCTTTACGGGCTCACGATGCCGAGCGAGCGTCCCGAGCATAGGATGTATGAGCAATGGCATCCGCTGGGAATCGTGGGCGTGATTTCAGCGTTCAACTTTCCGGTTGCGGTGTGGAGCTGGAATGCGCTGCTGGCCGCAGTGTGCGGCGATTGCGTCGTTTGGAAACCGTCGCTCAAGACTCCGCTTACGGCGATCGCGGTACAGAAGATTTGCGATCGCGTCCTGGATCGGCACGGGTGGCGAGGCGTGTTCAGCCTCGTGATCGGGGAGGATGCGACCGTCGGAACGCGCATGCTGGAGGATCGCCGCATTCCACTGGTGAGCGCTACCGGGTCGTGCCGCATGGGACACATCGTGGCGGAGACCGTGGGAAAACGATTGGGCCGGACGCTGCTTGAGTTAGGCGGCAACAACGGTGTCATCGTGATGAATGATGCGAATCTCGATCTTGCGTTACGCGGCGCGCTGTTTGGCGCGGTGGGTACGGCGGGGCAGCGCTGCACCAGCGTCCGCCGGCTGTTTCTGCAGCGCGGGATCGCGGCGGAGCTCACGCAAAAGTTGAAGGCGGCCTACGCGCAGATCCGGGTTGGGAATCCGTTGGAAGAGGGGACGCTGATGGGGCCGCTGATCGATCGTGGATCGGTGGAAGCGATGCAGAAGGGCTTGGAGAGAATCCGGAAAGAGGGCGGCGAGATTCTTTTTGGCGGCGAAGAACTGGGCGGATGTTACGTGAAGCCGGCTTTAGTGAAAGCCCATGCGTTGATGCCGATCGTTCAGGAAGAGATTTTCGCGCCGATTCTGTACTTGATCGAATTCGATTCACTGGATGAAGTAATCCGGTGGCACAACGATGTTCCGCAGGGATTGTCCTCCGCGATCTTCACCACTAACATGATTTCCGCCGAGACGTTCTTGAGCGCGCGCGGGAGCGATTGCGGAATCGCGAACGTCAATATCGGAACGAGCGGGGCTGAGATTGGCGGAGCTTTCGGCGGTGAAAAAGAGACGGGCGGGGGCAGGGAATCCGGCAGCGATTCCTGGAAAGCTTATATGCGGCGGCAGACGGTGACGATCAACTGGTCAAGCGAGCTGCCGTTGGCGCAGGGGATCAAGTTCGAGATTTGAAGCGCTCGCTCGCATACCGCCGGGCCCCGAATCCGGATATCGCGGTAGCGCTCCCTCGCGGTCGCGGTTCAGTGGGCGATTTGATCCAGGTGATGCTGCATGTGGCGGACGTAATCCACGGCTAGTTCTTCCAGAGTCATGACTGGATTGTTGCCTACGTAGCACGGAGTATTCAGCTTCTCTTTCGGGACGCCTGCCAGAACGTGCGCGAGAAAGCGGTTGTAGCTTTCCCAAAGTCCCACGAGTTGTCCCCATTGCATTTCCTGATAGCGCTGCACGCGGACGTTGCCTTCCTGGTCGTAGCTCGGGAGGCGGATTTCATCTTGTAGAAGCGCGCGAACAAATCTTTGGTGATTGTTCGATGCCGAATCGATCAGATGTCCGAGAATTTGTTTGCGCGACCAGCCTCCGGCGATGGCGGGTTTGGAAGCCTCCTCATCGCTATAAGAATCGAATTCCTGTTTCGTTTTCCATACTAAAGTGGACAGCCGGCCGCTGAGTTCCGTCATGATTCTATAATGATGCAGCCGTACTCGATCCGGTACCATGAATTCTGTGCTTCGATTCGTTGCGCTGCTGGTATCCGTCAGCGTCTTCGGGCAAACCCCGATTGAGAATACGGGCAAGCCCATGCGCATTCCGTTCGAGTGTACCGAAGCCGACACAGAAGCGGCGGCGTTGAACTGCTCGGAGGCGGAACCGTGCGCGGTTTTTCTGGAGTTAAGCAGCGTGGAGGCGGTGGGAAACAAAATCTTTCTGACTGGAAACCTGCACACGTCCACAATGACGCTCTACTCGATTCTGTTGGCTACGGACGATGCCGGCAAAAGCTGGACGGAACCCAATCCGCGAATCCGG
>DATGIH010000323.1:0-6557 GCA_035295865.1 Bryobacteraceae bacterium | reverse complement strand
CAATGGATGGCGCAATGCGCCGCAGCTTGGCAATTCAGTTTCGATACGCTCGACAAATTACTCAAAGAGGAAAAGAAACCATGAAATCGCTCCAGATTACGCGCGTTTTCGACGCCCCGCGCAATGTCGTGTTCAGTTGGTGGTCGAGCGGCGAGAAGCTGCAGCAGTGGTCCGGCTGCAAGGAAATGACGCATTGTGAAGTCCAAATGGATTTCCGCGTCGGCGGCGGATACACGCAGAAGATGCAGATTGGCGACAAGGGCACATTCAGCATCACCGCCACTTACGACGAGATCGTTGTCCCCGAAAAGATCGTATACCACGTGAATCTCGGCTTCGCCGTTACGCGCGTGCAGGTCGACTTTTCCGACCAGGCTGGCAAAACAAAAGTGACCCTGAAGCAGGACGGGTTCCCGGATGAAATGACCGTGAAGATCGTAACCGGCGGCACCACCGAGTCGCTCGAAAAACTGGAATCGATACTCACCGCGGCGGCGCACGCGATTCGATGAGCGCCAAGCCCCTCCCCAAGGCGCCAGCGGACAAGTTGGCGCTATACGAAAAGCTGGTCGCGACCCATCCGAAGGTGGAACGCAAAGGGGCGGCGAATCCTTATACGTCGCTCAACGGCCACATGTTCAGTTACCTGAATCCGGAGGGAACGCTGGCCCTCCGGCTTCCGGCGGACGAGCGCGAGAAGTTTTTGAAGAAGTACAAAACAACTCTGTTCGAAGCCTATGGCGCGGTGATGAAGGAATACGTGACGGTCCCCGACAAATTGCTCAAGAACACGAAAGAGCTGAGCAAGTATTTCGAATTGAGCTACGCCTATATCGGGAGCTTGAAACCGAAGCCAACCAAAAAGAAAAGTGCGTGAGTCGTTGGTGGGCCCTGAAGGACTTGAACCTTCGACCAACGGATTATGAGTCCGCTGCTCTAACCAACTGAGCTAAGGGCCCCGCGCGACTTTCTCGCTTCGCTATCAATTGTATCGTCGAGCAGAGTCAAACCAGCTGTAAATATTCCTTGACACGTATATGCCACTAAGAGTATATTTAGACCGTGGAATCGGTCTTCGAAATCATCGCTGAGCCTAACCGCCGCGCTATCCTCAGCCTGCTTGTGTCCGCCGAGCAATCCGTCGGCGACATCGAGCGCCAGCTTCGCATGCCGCAACCGACCGTCTCCAAGCACCTGCGCGTCTTGCGCGATGCCGGATTCGTGGAGGCCACTGTCGACGCCCAGCGCCGTCTCTACCGCCTGAAACCCGAACCGTTTCGCGAAGTGGATGCCTGGCTGGCGCAGTTCCGGCGCTTTTGGTCCGCACACGTCGATGCGCTGGAACGCCATCTCGACCGGATGGAGCGCAACCAAAAAACGGCGCCCGCCGCGGCGCCTGAGAAAAAGCCCGCAAGGAGAAAAAAATGAACGCGCGCGAGCAATACACGCCAGGACCCGCCGACGAAAAAGTCCGGATCGTCCGCAAAGAAGGCAATCGGTGGGAGCTGATTGTCGTCCGGCAACTCCGTCATCCGCCGGAAAAAGTCTGGGAAGCGCTCACCGATCCGGCGCAATTGCGCGAGTGGGCTCCCTTCGACGCCGATGGAAGCCTCGCGACTGCTGGGACCACGGTGAAACTAACCACCGTGGGAGCGCCCGGTCCGCACATCACCGAAACCAAAATCATTCATGCCGACCCACCGCATCTATTGGTGTACGAGTGGGGTCCCAACGACATGAAGTGGGAACTCGAAGCCTTTGGTAGCGGCACGCGGCTCACGCTTTGGACCAGCATCGATCGGCGCTTCATCGCGATGGGCGCCGCCGGTTGGCACATCTGTTTCGACGTTCTCGATCATCTGCTTGGCGGAACTCCCCTTGGACGCATGGCCGGCCCTGGAAACATGGCCTTCGCCGGATGGCAGGGTTTGCACGCCGAATACGCAAAACAGTTCGGCATTGAAATGCCAAAGTTTGAACCCAAGTCAAATCAGAATTCGTAAATCAAAGGAGAATCGCAACCATGAAAACCACACTTTGGATCCTTCAAGTATTATTTGGGGTCTCGTTCAGCATCACCGGCTTCGGCAAGATCCTGTGGTACAAACCGGCCTTGTGGAACGAAGCACTCCATCAAGTGCCCTGGCTCTCCGCCGTGCCGCAGGACTTGGCCGTCTTCATCGGCATCGCTGAGTTTCTGGGAGGCATCGGACTGATCCTGCCGGCCCTCACCGGAGTCAAACCGAAGCTCACTCCGCTCGCCGCGATCGGTCTGACATTGGTGATGATTCTCGCCGCCGGGTTTCACATCGCACGCGGCGAGTACGGATTCGTGCTGCTCAACGTAATCCTGGCGGCAGTCTCCGCACTCATCGCGTATGGACGCCTGGTTGTAAGGCCGATCGCGCCCGCGTCGATCACCAGATTTCGTGCCATCGAAGGGCTGGTGGTTTTGGCCACGCTGGTTCTCATCGGCTACGCTCCCGTTTGGTACAGAATGGCGCACTAATCGCATCCACCAAGGAGAAACACAATGAAAATCAAAGTCACAACCATTTATGTGGACGACCAAGAAAAAGCCTTGCACTTCTACACGGACGTCCTGGGCTTCGTCAAGAAGGCCGACTTCAGCCAAGGGCCGTACCGCTGGCTGACCGTGGCCTCAGCGGAACAGCCGGACGGCGTCGAGCTACAGTTGGCGCTAAACAACAACCCTACGGCCAAAGCCTATCAGGAAGGACTTTTTCAACAAAATCAGCCGGCCATGATGTTCTTCACCGACGACATCAAAGCCGACTACGAACGGATCAAGGCCCACGGCGCCCAGTTCACCATGCCGCCCACCGATGTCACCGCCTCCACCATCGCGATGCTGAACGATACCTGCGGCAACCTCATTCAGCTCACCCAACTCAAGCACTGGTAACTTCGATGAATCCGTCCGACCGCATCGATCAACTCATCGACAGCCTCATGGACTGGCGAGGCATCACCCTCGCCAGCGTCCGCAAGGCCATCTTGGGAGCGGAGCGCGAGATCCAAGAAGAATGGAAGTGGCGGGGAAGCCCAGTTTGGTCGCGCGACGGGATCATCGCAGTCGGCAACGCTCATAAAGACAAAGTGAAGCTGACGTTTTACCACGGGGCGCGCCTCGCAGATCCGGAGAAACTCTTCAACGCCGGACTCGAAGGCGGGACGTGGCGCGCCATCGATTTCTTTGAAGGCGACAAAGTCAACAAGCGCGCGCTCAAGCAACTGGTCCGCGCCGCGATTGCCTTTAATCAATCAAAGCTCAAGAAAAAGCCCGTGCGTAAGCCTCGTGCATGAGCTGCGCGGCTTCCGCAATCTCTTCGCGCGAAATCGTATGCGGCCGGTGTGGATAACGCCGCAGCGTCACCGCCGCATTCATCTTTTCGAAAATCGCGGCGGATTCCTGCACACGTTGCCATGGCACGTGCGGATCAGGATCGCCCGATCCGAAAAACGCGGGCGTGCCCGCCAAATCGCCTGTGTGCGATAGATCCGCGCCCGGAGGCCCAATCAAGCCTCCCGTAAAAGCAATTGCTGCGGCATAGCGTTGCGGATGTCTCGCCACAAATTCACTGGTGAGGCAAGCTCCTTGCGAGAAACCGGCAATAGTGATTCGATCGGTAGAAACGCCCCCGTCGTTGGCCATCCGGACAGTCGATTCCACTTTTCGAAGCGCGGAGGTGAGCCAAGGCTCATTTTGTTCGACGGCCGCGAGAAACGAATTCGGATACCAGGTGTTGCTGGCCGCTTGTGGCGCCAGATACGCGAGGTCCGGCAAATTCAGTAGGCGCGCGATGCTGAGAATGTCCTCCGCCGATCCGCCACGCCCGTGTAAAAGGACCACCGCGCCCTGCGCCTCGTTCAACGGCTTCCCAAAATGCAGGACTCCCGTGTCTTTGTGGGGATCGCTGTTCATACGGCAACGTCCGCTTCCTTGTGAAGCTTGATCGGCGCGAGTCGCGCCTCGATCAAACTCCGCTGCGGCTCCAGCCATTCCGGAATGCGCAGCTCTTCGCCGAGCGATTCTAACGGTTCATCGAAAGTGAATCCTGGCGGATCGGTGGCCAGTTCGAACAGCACGCCGCCCGGTTCCCGGAAATAGATCGAGTGAAAATATGTCCGATCCAGCACCGGCGTTACGCGCAGATGCTTAGCGATCTCCGTGCGCCACTCCTTCTGGGCGTTATCATCCTTCGCTCGAAACGCGATGTGATGCACCGAGCCCGCGCCCATACTTCCGAACTTCGCTTGGGGATCCACCAGCAGATCGATGTGATTTCCCAGGGCGTGCCCCGCAGCCGAGAAACGAATCCGGCTTCCCTCCTGCCCGACTTTCTGGAATCCCATCACGTTCAGGATCCCCGCAGTTTTGCCGGCGCTCTGCTCGAGCAACGTCACGCCAAAAAATCCACGAATGGCATGCTCCGGCGGAACGGACGCAAAGCGCGGGGCATTCACTCCCGGGGCATCCGCATGCGGGACAATCTCAATCTGCATTCCGTCCGGATCGGCGAAAGTCAACACGCTTTCGTCGAATCGTTCACTCTGCTCCACCGCGATGCCGTGGCCAGCCAGCCGCTTTGTCCAATATTCCAGCGAGCCGATCGGAACGCTGAACGCAGTTTTCGCCACTTCACCGGCGCCCGCTTGTCCGCCCGACGCGTCTGGCCAAGGGAAGAACGTGAGGATGGTTCCGGGCGATCCAATGTCGTCGCCAAAATAGAAATGGTAGGTTCCGGGGTCGTCAAAATTCACCGTGCGCTTCACAAAGCGCAGGCCTAAAACATCGGTATAGAAATCAAGGTTGGTTTGAGGGTTGGAAGCAATGGCCGTTACGTGATGCAGGCCAGGAATGGGAATTGGCATGTCAGATCATTAGATTCTGCTTGCACGGAAAAGATTCACGCTGGACCGGTGCACAAAGTTGAAGCGGGTGGGAGAGCTACCACCCGCTCGCAACTACTTCATCATGTTCATAAGCGGCAGGGTGCCGCTTCCCACCACTTGCGGGAACTGCCCATTCCATTTCTGCTCCAAAATCTGGAGCTGTTTCCACTGCATGAGCTGCGGCGAAAGCGACCGCGTCAACAGATCGTTCGCCTGCGCCTGGCCGCGCGCGATTTCAACGGCCTTCGCTGCTTCGGCTATCGCCTGCCGTTTCTCATTCTCGGCGCGCTCGGCGAGTTGCGTGGCCGCGATCTTCGATTCAATCGCGTCCTTCACGCTTTCGGGCGGACGCGGAGGCGTTGCGAATCCCAACTGCAGTACATCCACGCCGTACGGCTGCATGGCTTGCCGCAAACCTTCCAAAATCCGATCCACCAGCTCCGACTGTTTCACGCCGTTGATCTCCTCGGCGCGGTAAGCCGTTGAGATGCGAAATGCGTTTCGCACCGCATCGCGGAAAAACCCATGCGTGAACGCATCTAAGTCGTCGCTGCGGAATTTCACGTAAAACTTCGGTACCTGCGCCGCCGTGAGCTGATACGAGACATTGATGTCGGCGGTAAAGCGCAGCCCCTCCGCCGATTGAAAACTGATCTCGTCATTCACCGGACGCCCTTCCAGAGTCGACACGGTCCAGATCGCGCGCTGCACAAACGTCGGATACGTCAGCACAACTTCGTTCACCGGGTTGTACCAGACGCGGCCCGATTGCACGGGGAAATCCTGAACGCCGCGGTCCGATCCGGATTGTTTCACCACAATCCCCACATGGCCGGGCGCGACGATCTTATAGCAGCTCATGATGAGCCACAGCCCAAACACCACGGGAACAGCGCCCGCTGCGATCTTCGTGATCTTGTTGCGCATAAAATCACCTCCGCCATCACCGTCCGAAGTTCCACTCAAAATCGTCATCTTTAGGTTTTTCATGACCGCCTCCTGAGCCTCGAAAACACACCAACTGCGATCGACACCAGCGCCAGCAATACAAAATAACCGCTCGCGACGGCCAGATCGCTCGGTTCGTTCAGCAAAACAATCGCGCGGTTCACCACCACGAACACGCAAGCCAAAGCGGCGCCCGCGAGAAACACTTTTCGCATGACATCCTCGACTTCTGAATTTTTGTTTGGAAAATTCCGGTGCGCTTTAAACGCCGGACTGAAATGTAGGAAGGAAAGTCATCGTACCACCCCCAACCGTGAGCGGGGTCTTTTTCTGAGACAGCAGATTGGATGCGGCCGGCGGGGAAAAAGATTCAGGCGAACAGTGCGCCACCGGTGCGCTTAGAGATCCAGATCGCTTAGCCCAGGATGATCGTCCGGACGCCGCCCAAGAGGCCAACGGTATAACCGCTCATACTCCTGGATGGCAAGATCGTTAATGCTGGCGTGCCGGCGCCGCATTAATCCAGCGTCGTCAAATTCCCAATTCTCATTTCCGTAGGATCGCCACCATTGCCCGGACGCATCGTGCGATTCGTAAGCGAAACGGACCGCGATTCGGTTTTCGCCGAACGCCCAGAGTTCCTTGATCAGCCGATACTCCAGTTCCTTCGACCATTTGCGTGTGAGAAATGC
>DATGIH010000322.1:0-2211 GCA_035295865.1 Bryobacteraceae bacterium | reverse complement strand
CAGATCGCCATCGCGGCGACTCCGATCAGGACGATCGGCACCGCGACGAACGTGACGACGTCGAATCCGCCGCTGCCGTACAGCTGACTGCTCGCGAGCTTCGCCGCGCCGATGGCGAGCGCGAGGCCGATGCCGAGGCCTGCGGCGACGAAGCCGAGTCCCTGGCGCATGAGCAGCCGCACCACGTCGCCGCGTCCCGCGCCGATCGCCATGCGAATCCCGATCTCGCGCGTGCGCCGGCTAACCTGGTAAGCCATCAACCCGTATAGACCCGTAATCGCGAGCGCCAATCCTATCAGGGCCATGGCTTCGATGCTCTGAATGAGGAGGCCGAAAGTCTTCCTGGCCCTTACATCGTAGTATTCCGCCATAGTCTGCACGTTCAGCATGGGCATTTGGTTGTCGAGCGACCGAACCACTCCTCGAAGCGGTCCCGCCAGCGCCGCGGGATCTCGCTCCGTTTCGAGCAGCAATGTCATTTGCGTTTGAGGATTTTGTGAGAACGGCAAATACACCACATCCAACGGTACTTCAAAAGGGAAAATGTATTTGCTCATCTTTGCCACTCCGATAACTTCCATCGAAGGACCGGATACGTTGCCATATCGCAAGCGTTTCCCCACCACACTTTGGCCAGGAAAATATTTGCGGGCAAACTGCTCGTTAACCACCGCGACTCGCGGCGAATCGGCTTTATCCGTCTCGCGGAACCCGCGCCCGCTCACGATCGGAACCCCCGCGGTTTCGAAATAGCCATCCCCCACTGTCATTCCGATGGACGTTACTGATTCGTTGCCCGGCGGCAACTGATACCCTTCCGGAGCAACACGCACCTGCGCATTGTTAGACCCCATCGGCAGCGTGGATGTGAGCGAGGCGGACTTAACACCCGGCAGCTCCCGGGACTGTTCCATCAGCCGTTTATAAAACGTATCGGTCTGCGATTGAGTGTATCGGAGCAGGACCGGATCGAAACCCACCGTGAGAAGGTTATTGATCCGAAACCCCGCCGGACCGGCAAAAATGATTGAAGAACCTCGGACGATCTGGGAGGCGATCACGAGCAATAGAAGCGATCCGGCTACTTGACCCACCACCAGCACATTCCGGCCAATGAAACGGCCTCGCTTCGCCCCATTGTTCGTCCCATTTTTCAAGGCCGGCGCAACGTCCGCGCGCGTTGCTTGCAGCGCCGGAACCAGCCCAAAGAACACGACACTCGCCGCGGTCACCGCAACCGCGAACCAAATGAGTTGCGGGTCGATCCGGACATCGATCGTGATCGGGATGTCTCCCGGCACGGTGATGTTGCTCAACGCGTCCACCGCGAACTGCGCCACCAACAGTCCCAGTCCGCCTCCAAAGATTCCGATCACTGCGCTCTCGGTCAACAATTGCCGGATCAGCCGCAGCCGGCCCGCGCAAATTGCCAGCCGTATCGCGATCTCGCGCGAGCGCGCTCGAGCTCGGCTCAGCATCAAGTTCGCGACATTGGCGCAAGCAATCAGAAGAACGACAGCCGCGAGGGCTAAGAGGAAACCCGAAATGATCCCGTCGGGCGGCGACGTTTGAACGCGATATGCCAATTCGCTGATCGCGTGCGTCGACCAGTTCCGGTTCGTCTCCGGATGTGCTTCTGCAATTTGAGCGGAAAGGACTCGCGCTTCTGCGTCCGCGCTTGCGAGGCTCACGCCGGGTTTCAGCCGCCCCTTCGCGAAAACAGCGTGAAGCTTCCGGTCTTCGAGAAAATTGTTCCCGGCGCCGGGCGAAAGCCGCGGCCACATCATTAAAGGCACATACACCTGGGTGCGGATGAGCTGATGAACGCCCGTGAAGTCCCGTGGCGCCACACCGATGATGGTAAAGTTGATGCCGCTCAGCAAGATGTTCTTACCGATTACATCCTTGCTGGAGCCGAACTCTGTTTCCCAGAGATCGTGGCTTATGATTGCGACGGCGTCGCGCCCCGGTACTGAGTCCTCGTCCGGACGGAATTCCCGTCCCAGCGCCGGCATCACCCCTAACGTGCCGAAGAAATTCGCCGTGGCCATCAGCCCGAACTGCATCTCCGGCACGGCGTCCCGGTTCTTCTGAAATCCGAACGACCAGAACCGGTATGCGGCCAGAGATTCAAATGATTTTGCATTCTTGCGGAAATCCACGAAGTCTGGGTACGACATCGGACTTGGGACCGTGCCGAAGCCGCCGAAG
>DATGIH010000321.1:0-33535 GCA_035295865.1 Bryobacteraceae bacterium | reverse complement strand
CGCGGCATCTTCCGTCGCTTCGACGCGAATTTCATCTGGCGCGAGCAGCATGGCTTGCGTGGCATTCTTGCTGACGATCGTGATCTTCGCCGCTTCCGCCTTCGCCAGCGTTGCTGAAAGATCGTGTACCTTTACTCCGAGATGATTTACTCTTGAGCCGACCGATCCGCCCGTGCGATCCGCTTTTTGGACGAACACCAGCATCCCCGGGACCTTGAACACCTGCATGTCCGCCAGCTTGGTTTCCGAGGCTCCGAACACGTCCACCCAAAGCGTCTTATGTGCCGCCGGATCTTTGGTGTAAAGATGTACGTGCCCCATCGAGACGCCGGATGCATTGGGCGGCGCGAGTTGTCCGAACATCCCGGCCGCGAGGCCGCATAACAAAATCACAAGTTTCATGGGGTGAACCGAACTACAGCGTACCGCAAAAGGTATAATCTTTTGGTACTCAATCCAAACAGAGTTGTTCCAGACGGAGGCAGACATGGCGGAAGAGACTCCCAGCGCGGCAAGCGGCATCTTGGGGATGTTCAATGCGTTCGTGGACCCCGCGGGTTTGGCGAAAGCTGCCAAGGCCAAGTTATTCTGGCTGTGGCCGCTGATCCTGCTCTGTATCATCTTCTTCATCGTCGGCAATCTCATGCTGCCCTATTCTTTGCAGTTGGGGGAAGCCCGGTTAGCGCAGCAGAACGTCCCCCCAGAGCGTTTGGAAAGTGCGAGAAACATGACTCGGATCATCACCAGCGTGGTGGTCTATCTGATCCCGGTTTTCATTGTGCTGTTCAATCTGTTGATTGGCTGGCTCATTAATGTCACGGGCTCGATGGTGGGTCTGAAAGCCAAATTCCGCGACGTTTTCAGTATTCTGATGGCCACTTCCCTCATTGGTTCTTTACAGTTCATCGCGACCTATATCGTGTTGCGGACCAAAGGCGATGAGATAACTTCGCAGGAGCAGATGAGCCCGGCGTTTGGGCTGGACATCTTTATCCCCGCCCACGGCGTTCTGCTGGCAATCTTGAACTTCTTTTCCATTTTCGAAATCTGGAGTCTGGTGATCCTCGCTCTAGCTCTCGCATCTTTAACCGGCTCTACGAAGGGGAAAGCCTTTGCGGCCATCACGCCCGCATGGGTAATCCCACTGATCTTCAAAATCATTGGCGCGCTGTTCACGCCCTCCAGCAGCTAAGGGCGGTTATCGTTTCCGGTTGTGGATCACGGCTTACGCTTCTTCTATCTCAATCGGCTTCTTGTGCTTCGGTTTCTTCCGTAAGTTCTTTGGAACTATTACTTTAGGTGCTGGCGGTGACCCTACGCGCTCGCGCGCCATCGCTCGAACTTCTTTTTTGGCGATGTACTGTTTCGCCTTCCGCATCGATCCTACAAACAGGTTACGATATACTATTGAGTTCCCGGAACTAAACAGCTCTCATCCACGGAAATCTCTTGCGGGTTGCCCTTCTCCAGATTAATCCCACGGCCGGCGATATAGCCGGGAATGCCGCGCTCATCATTCGCGGCGCGCGCAAGGTTCAAGATGAAGGCGCGGATCTGATCGTCACACCCGAATTGGCGTTGATGGGTTATTTGCCCCGCGATCTTCTGATGAATCAGGGATTCGTGCGCCGCAGTTGCCAGGCGCTGCGCGAAATCGCGGTGGAACTCAAATCTGCGCCTCCGCTCCTGGTCGGCGTGGCCACGCCAAATCCGTCCGAAATGGGCCGGCCGCTCTTCAATAGCGCAGTTCTGCTTCAAAAGGGCGAAGTGGGACCGGCCTTTCACAAGACCCTCCTGCCTACTTACGATGTCTTCGACGAAGACCGCTATTTCGAACCGGCCGCCGGCCCGCAGATTCTCGATCTGAACGGTTGGCGTCTCGGCGTTAGCGTCTGCGAAGACGTCTGGAACGATCAGGATTTCTGGCAGCGCCGCCGCTATCACCAAGACCCGATTCAGATGCTCGCCGAATCCGGTGCGCAGGCCATCATCAATCTTTCCTCGTCGCCGTTTTACGCGGGCAAACAAGTTCTACGCGAGCGGATGCTCAGCCACATGGCGCAGAAATACAAAATCCCGGTGGCGTATGTGAACCAAGTGGGCGGTAACGACGACCTGATTTTCGATGGACGGAGCCTCGTCTACGATCGCGACGGAAAACTGGTCGCGCGCGCCAAGGGCTTCGCGGAAGATACGTTGATCGCAGACCTCGCGATCGGCGATAAGACACAAAGCTCCGGAACCATCGCCCAAGACGATTTTGAAACCGAAGCCGAGATCTGGCACGCGTTGGTGCTCGGAGTTCGCGATTACGTATCGAAGACTCGTTTCTCCAAAGTATTGCTCGGACTCTCGGGAGGCATCGATTCCGCGCTCACTGCAGCCATTGCCGCCGAAGCTGTAGGTCCGCAGAACGTTTTGGGCGTCCTGATGCCCTCGCGCTATTCCAGTTCGGGCAGCGTGGACGATTCCGTTGAACTGGCGCGAAATCTCGGCATCCAAACCCTAACTTTGCCCATCAGCGGCATCATGGAGACCTACGACGGTGTGCTGGCCGAGGCGTTCCGGGGCCGCGCCGCCGACGTCACAGAGGAAAATATCCAGTCGCGCATTCGCGGCAATCTGCTGATGGCGATCTCCAACAAATTTGGATCGCTGCTGCTCACCACCGGCAACAAATCCGAAATCTCGGTGGGATATTGCACGCTCTACGGCGATATGAACGGCGGCCTCGCGGTAATCGCGGACCTGCCTAAGATGATGGTCTACCGAGTGTCGAACTGGCGCAATCGCGTGAAACCGGATATTCCGGAAAGCATCCTCACCAAGGCACCGTCGGCGGAGCTGCGTCCCGATCAAAAGGATCAGGACAGCCTGCCGCCGTACGACCTTCTGGATCAAATCTTGGAGCTGCATATCGAGCAATGCCAGAGCGCGGAAGATATCATCGCGAGCGGTTACGATGAGGATACAGTTCGCCGGGTGCTCAAACTTGTACGGATCGCAGAGTTTAAAAGAAAGCAGGCGGCACCGGTGCTGAAGGTGACTTCACGCGCTTTCGGTACCGGATGGCGCATGCCAATTGTAAGACAGGAATAAATCACAAAATGAATATTTCAATTATTGGACTAGGCAAGCTGGGTTCGCCCATGCAAGCCGTTATGGCGCACAAGGGCCACACCGTGATCGGCGTGGATTTGAATCCCGCAACCGTGAAGGCCATCAACGCGGGCAAGGCACCGGTGAAGGAGCCGCGTCTTCAAGAAATGATCGATGGCGCGCGCGATCGCATCTCGGCCACGCACAGCTATGAAGAAGCGCTGATGGCCACCGACGTCACCATGATCATGGTGCCCACTCCCTCTGGCAAAGATGGGCGGTTCTCCATGGATTACGTGATGGAAGCCGCCGAAAAGATCGGCGCGGTTCTCAAGAAGAAAGCCAAGTGGCATCTGGTGGTGCTTTCGAGCACCGTGATGCCCGGCTCCACCGGCGGGACATTGCTGCCGGCTCTCGAAGAGCTTACGGGAAAAACCTGCGGCGTGGATTTCGGCCTCTGCTATAACCCGGAATTCATCGCCCTCGGCAACGTCGTCAATGACATGTTGCGGCCGGACATGATCCTGATCGGTGAGTCGGATCCCAAGTCGGGCGCTCTTCTCGAAGAGTTCTACACCGGCGTGTGCGAGAGCAATCCGCGCATCCGCCGAATGAATTTCGTGAACGCGGAACTCACCAAGCTCTCTGTGAACACCTTCGTTACTACGCGAATTTCCTACGCCAATATGCTGGCTCAGGTTTGCGAAACCTTGCCCGGCGCGGATGTGGATGTGGTTACCGCTGCCATTGGTTGCGACACCCGCATCGGCTCCAAATATCTAAAGGGCGCACTCGGCTACGGCGGTCCGTGTTTCCCGCGCGATAACGTGGCTTTTTCGGCGCTGGCGCGCGCCAATGGCGCGCCCGCATTATTGGCCGAAGCCACCGATACTTTGAATCGCCAGCAAGTCCCTCGGATGAGCTCAATCATCCTCAAGAAGCTTCCGAAAGGCGGAACGGTGGGAGTTTTGGGACTGTCCTACAAACCCGACACCGGCGTCATCGAGGAATCCCAGGGCGTCGCCATCGCCAAGCATCTGCTCGAATCCGGCGCAAAAGTGATCGCTTACGATCCCGAAGCCATGGAGTATGCTCGCGAGCCGCTCAAAGGCAACATAACTTTTGCGTCGAGTGCGGCGGAAGTCACGCGTCAAGCCGATGTCCTGGCGATTACTACCCCTTGGCCTGAGTTCAAGAAATTGACCCCGCAGGATTTCAAGCATTCTCACGGAAAGCCGGTTGTTCTCGATTGCTGGCGCGTTCTTCCACGCGAGAAGTTCGAAGGCGCCGTGGAATATCTGACGCTTGGCTACGGAGCGCACGAGCGGGCTCATGTTCCGCAAGCCATGGCCGCGGAAGGCGACTAAGCCGGCTCAATCGCCTTATACTCAGAACGTGAGCGCGCCGATTTCCGTGGTTCAGCCCGGTGTTTGCATCCTGCTCCCGGTCCTGAATGAGCGGGCGAACATCGCGGAACTGCTGGATCGAATCGAACGCGTTCTTACCGGTATCCCGCATACGGTCTGCATCGTCGACGACGGCAGCAAAGACGGAACGCTGGAATATCTCGCGGAATGCGCCGCCAACCCCACGGGACCCGTGCACCTGATCCGGCGCGTGAAAACCACCCGTGGATCCGTGCGGGGCAGCGCGCTGCATGAGTCCTTACTCTGGGGATTACAGAACACAACCCACGGCATTTTCGTGGAAATGGACGGCGATTTATCGCATCGGCCGGAGGAACTGCCCGAGGGAATTGCTTTGATTGCAGGCGGACAGTTCGACCTCGCCATCGCATCCAAATATGTGCCTGGAAGCCGCGTCACCAATCGCCCGTGGGGCCGCTTGATGGTGAGCCGCGTCTGTAGCTCGGCCGTCGGAGCCGTGATCAGCCCGCGCATCCGCGACTACAGCAATGGCTACCGTTTCTACTCCAGGGCTGCGGCGGAAATGGTGGCCGAACACGAGATCCGCTACGCGAGCCCCATCTATCTCACCGAAGTGCTGGCTCTTTGGCTACGCCAAGGCTTGGGTGTCGCGGAGTTCCAAACCACCTACATCGGTCGAAACGAAGGCGTCTCCAAGCTGCGGTTCGTCGACCTTTTCAAAGCCGTTTTGGCGATTTTCGAAGTGAGTTTTCGCTACCACGTGACCGGCTTTAAGCGAGTGCGGCGCAAGGCAGCCGGACGTCCCGCCGTCAATGCCGCGGCTGCGGCGATTTCGGGCAAGCGAGTGCCGCCGCAGCGCTGATCCTCAGCACTCCTGTTCTGCCTGATGCGTTATCCTGAAGGCTCAAGCGCCCCCGGTTCCGCACTATGCCCAAGCTCAGTTACAACACTCCTGGTGGAATTACCGTCACTCGCCTGGAGTCCGCCATTCCTTATCACAAGGGCTTGAAGCGGCTGCTGCATAAGCTCGATCGCTATCGTGGCATTTATCTTTCGTCCGGCTACGAATATCCGGAGCGTTATTCGCGCTGGGACGTGGCGTCCATCGCGCCGCCGCTTGAGATTGTCGCGGCCGGCCGCCAAGTGGATTTCCGCCCGCTCAATGAACGCGGGGAAGTGCTGAACAAAATTCTGCATCCGTTGCTAGCGCGGCATCCCCATTGGGAGCAATTCGATTTCGAGGGAACCAGCCTGCGCGGACGCTTGAAACCGCTGCCGAAGCTGTTTCCGGAGGAAGAACGCAGCAAGCAGCCATCGGCATTTTCTATTTTGCGCGCGCTGTTGGATGAGTTTCGAACCAAAGATGACTCGCGGCTGGCGCTGGTGGGCGCATTCGGCTACGATCTGCTGTTTCAATTCGATCCGATCGAGCTCAAGCTGCCGCGCGACGGGCACAAAGATCTGCATCTGTTCCTCTGCGACGACATTTATTACATGGATCGCAAGAAGGAGCGCATCGAACGGTATCGCTACGATTTCGCGCGCGGTGAGCTTTCCACCGTTTCGCACGAACGCACAGCCACCGCGGTACCTAAGCCGCCCAAGCGCCCGGCCGAGGAGATCGCGTCCGACCACGTGCGCGAAGAGTACATGGAGAAGGTGGATGTGGTGCGGGAAGGCATGCGCCAGGGTAATTACTACGAAGTGGTGCTGCGGCAAACCTTCCACGCTAATTTCTCTGGCAGTCCGTCGGAGCTTTTTGAACGGATCCAGCACGCCAGCCCGAGTCCGTATGAATTTTTCCTGCAGCTCGGGGACGAAGCGCTCGTGGGGGCGTCGCCTGAGATGTTCGTTCGGGTGGAAGGGCAGAGAGTGGAGACCTGTCCAATCGCTGGCACCGCTCGCCGCACCGGCGATCCGCTGCGTGACGCCGATTCGATCCGCGAGCTGCTCAATTCCACCAAGGAAGAATCCGAGCTGACGATGTGCAGCGACGTGGATCGCAACGACAAGTCGCGCGTTTCGATTCCCGGTTCGGTGAAAGTGATCGGGCGGCGGTTGATTGAATCGTACGCAGGTGTTTTCCACACGGTCGACCATGTGGAAGGCACGCTACAGCAGGGTTTCGATTCGCTGGACGCGTTCCTCACGCATATGTGGGCGGTCACTGTGATCGGCGCCCCCAAGAAAGCTGCGGCGCAGGCGATCGAGGATCTGGAGAAAGACGCGCGCGGCTGGTACGGCGGCGCGGTAGGGATGCTGTCGATCAACGGTGACATTAACACTGGTATTTTGATCCGGACCATCCATCTGCGTGATGGCCGGGCGCGTTATGGCGTGGGTGCTACTCTGCTCTACGATTCGGTCCCAGCGCTCGAAGAAGAAGAGACACGCATGAAGGCCACCGGATTTTTCCGGTGTCTCGCTCCCCGCCCAGCGTCGGAAAGAGCGGCGGAAGCTGCGCCGGTCAAGGCTGGGCAAGGCGTCAAGCTGCTGCTCATCGACAACGACGATTGTTTCATTCACACGCTCGCCAACTACGCGCGGCAGACCGGCGCCGAGGTCTCCACCTACCGGGCTGGGATTCCGCCCGAGCTGATCCGGGAAATTGCGCCGCACCTGATCTTGATTTCGCCGGGTCCGAAGCGGCCGGCGGATTTTGGTGTGCCGGATGTTGTGAAGTTCGCTGCCCAGGCCGGAATTCCAGTGTTTGGCGTTTGCCTCGGACTCCAGGGGATCGTGGAGGCATTCGGCGGTGAATTGGGCGTGCTGGATTATCCGATGCACGGCAAGCCTTCCGTTGTAATCCACCAGAACAAGGGCGTGTTCGAGGGACTGCCCGAACGCTTCAAAGTCGGGCGGTACCACTCGCTATTCGCTCGCAAAGAAGCGCTTCCTGCGTGCCTGGAAGTGACGGCGGAATCGGAAGATGGAGTAATCATGGGTATCCGTCATCGCGACCTCGCCATGGAAGCCGTGCAGTTCCATCCCGAGAGCATCCTGTCGCTCGACGCCAATTGCGGATTGCGGCTCATGGAAAACGTGGTGGCGCAGCTCGGCAAGGCAGTTGTGCTACGCTAATAAGACCGGACAAGTTAAGTTAAGAGACGCCCGATGCAATTTGATCTCTCGGACATCATATTTCTCGTTGTAGTTCTATCCATTGCGATCCTGCTAATCAATAACGGTGGTGGGGGCGGTCTCCGCGCCCGAGTCCCCATCGGTTAATTGGCATTGACCGCCCACATGCCGAGCGTCATCGTCATTGGTGGTGGGCTCGCCGGATTGGCGGCAGCCGCTGCGCTGGGTGACGCCGGATACCAAATTGATTTATTCGAAGCCCGTGGATTCCTGGGCGGCCGCGCGACATCCTATCCGCTGCCGGGCGAAAACTCCGAAATCATCGACAATTGCCAGCACCTGATTCTGCGGTGCTGCGTGAATATCCTGGACTTTTATAAACGCCTGGGTGTTGCGGATCGAATCCATTTCCACAAACAGTTTTATTTCATCGAACCCGGCGGACGAACATCCATGCTGGCGGCGGGCAAGTTGCCGGCGCCGCTGCATTTCGCGGGGAGCTTTCGCAAATTATCGTGTCTGAGTTTTGGCGACAAATTTTCCATCGCGCGCGGTTTGATGGCACTGCGCAGCGAGCACGGGCGGCGCGAAGATCTGGATCGCATCACCATGCTCGATTGGCTGCGCGAAAAGCAGCAGAGCGAAGCGGCTATCCATCGGTTTTGGGCGCAGGTATTGGTCAGCGCGGTGAACGAGGATCTGCACCGGATGGCCGCCAGCCATGGGTTTCACGTTTTTTGGCTCGGCTTTCTCGCTGCGTCGAATTCTTACCAGATGGGCATCCCGGCAGTTCCGCTTGGTGAGCTGTACGCGCCGGAAGCATGGAAACGGATGAGCAACGTTCGTTTTCATCAAAGAACGCCGGTGGATCAGATCGTCGTTGGGGAAGGATCCGTTCAAGCCGTGGAAGCGGGCGGCAAGCGCCACACGGCCGATTACTACATTTCCGCGGTGCCTTTCGAACGGCTACCGGCGCTGGCGCCGGATCTGGGAATCGATATCACCGGTTTTGAGCATTCTCCGATCACGGGCATTCATCTGTGGTTTGACCGAAGCGTTACGCAATTGCCGCACGCGACGTTGCTCGATCGAACCATCCAGTGGATGTTCAACAAATCCGGGGGACGCTACTTGCAACTGGTGGTGAGCGCATCGCGCGGCTTGGTTGAGATGAGCCGAACCGACGTGATCGCGCTGGCGTTGAAAGAGTTGGCCGAGTTTTTTCCGCGCGTGAACGAGGCGAAGATCGAGAAGGCGCACGTGGTGAAAGAAGTGCGGGCGACGTTTTCGGCCAAGCCGGGGTTGGAGCAGCTTCGGCCGGAGAGTCCGACGAGGATTCCGAATTTGTTTCTGGCGGGCGATTGGACGCGCTGCGGATGGCCGGCCACCATGGAGGGCGCTGTGCGCAGCGGATATATCGCGGCGGAAGCCGTGACAAGTGCGGCCAGGCAGCCGCGGAAGTTTTTGCTTCCGGATATTGCTTGACCCCTCTACCGAACCGCGACCGCGAGGGAGCGCTACCCCTGACGTCCGTGGTAGCGCTCCCTCGCGGTCGCGGTTCAGTGTCAGAGAGCGGGTATCATGAGACTATGCGGCGAATGATTCTCTGCCTGGTACTGGCGCTACCGCTACTCGCGGGGCCCCCCATGACAACTTTGACCATCGCGGTGAAGAGCGAGTCTGGGAAAGCCGTCGAAGGCGCGAGCATCACGGTTCGCTTTATCAAGGGACATTCCGTGGTGAAGCTCGGCAAGGGAATCCGCAAGGAGTGGGATCTGCATACAAATCAGGAAGGGATCGCCAAGATTCCGCCGATTCCGCAGGGCACGATTCTGATCCAAGTGAACGCCAAGAACTACCAGACTTTCGGCGACAACTTCGATATCGACGAAGAGCAGAAGACCGTGGAGATTAAGTTGAAGCCTCCGCAAGCGCAGTACAGCGCTCACTGAGTGCAAGGCGGTCGCTTCGCGCGCTATTCGGTTTTTAGCTTCGGGTTTCCGCTATTGCATCGATTTCTACGTTTACGTCGCGTGGCAACTTTGCGGCTTGCACCGTTGAGCGGGCCGGAGGATTGGAAGAAAAATACCGCGCGTAGACTTCGTTCATTTTCGGGAAGTCGGCCATGTCTTTGAGGAATACCGTAGTCTTGAGCACCGATTCCAGCGATGCGCCGCAGGCTTCGAGTACAGCTTTCAGGTTTTCGAGGACGCGTTCCGTTTGAGCGGCGATGTCGCCTTCCACCAACTGCCCAGTCGATGGATCGAGCGGAATTTGTCCGCTGAGATACGCCACGCCGTTCAACACTACCGCTTGCGAATACGGTCCAATCGCCTTGGGCGCCTTCTCGGTTGAAACTATTTTTCGCATATCTTTAAGGTTCCCACGAGTTCGCTCACGTTGTTTACTTTTTCCTTCTTTAGAAAGCGATCGAGCTCCCTTGCGATCCGTACCGGAGATTCGGGATCCCAGAAGTTCGCGGTGCCCACTTGCACTGCGCTCGCTCCCGCAATGATGAATTCCGCCGCATCTTCCCCGGTGCGGATTCCTCCCAAGCCGATCACCGGAATTCGAACGGCTTTCGCCGCCTGGTAGACCATCCGAAGGGCAATGGGTTTGATCGCCGGGCCCGAGAGTCCTCCAAACACGGCGCCGATTCGCGGCGTTCGTGTTTTTGCGTCGATGGCCAAAGAGACGAACGTATTTACGAGGCTGATGGCATCCGCGCCGGATGATTCCGCCGCCTTCGCGAACGGCTCGATGCTCGCGACATTCGGCGACAGCTTGACGATCAACGGCCGCTTCGTCAATGGACGGACCAGGCTGACCAGTTCGCTCAGCAGCGTGACGTCGCTCGAAAACTGGATACCTCCATGCTTGGTGTTGGGACAGGAAACGTTCAGTTCGTAGCCGGCTATGCCCTCTGCATCGTCTAATATCCGGATGACCTCGGCGTAATCTTCTTCTGCATATCCGAAGACGTTCGCAAAGATGGCCGTGCGGAAGCGGCGCAAGCCGGGCAGTTTTTCTTCGACGAACGCGTGCGCTCCCATGTTCTGCAGGCCAATGGAGTTGATCATTCCGCCTTCGGCTTCCCAGAGGCGCGGCGGCGGATTACCGGCGATCGGCTCGCGCGAAAGTCCTTTTACGACGATGCCGCCGATCGCGTTCAGATCGGTGACTTTTTCGAATTCAATGCCGTAACCGTAAGTCCCTGACGCAGCGATTACGGGGTTCTGGAGTTCGATGCCGCAGAGAGTCGTCCGCAGGCGGCTCATTCGGTAAAAGAATAGCATTACAGCCGTTTGTCGTTTCTCATTCCACGCGATCTCTAAGGCTAAGCCCTTATGGCTGAGGCTGGTACTTAAGCCGATGGACTAGCATGGATTCACGCCCGGGCGTGCTGCGATCGTTAGCCTCGAAATTCTCAATATTTACGGCTACGCTCGTCTTCTGGGTGGTGGTCACGCTGCTGGCCTACAACCTGCGTCAAGATAATTTCGACATTGGTAAGGGGCTGCTGCTTTGCGTCGTGGTGATGCTGGTCTCGGGAACCATCTCGCGGTTCACCATTCGGCTGCTGGCGCGTCCGCTCAAGCTGCTACAATCGGCGATCCTCTCCGTTCGGGACGGGTGCCTGGAGCCGATCCAAGTGAGCCGGACCGGCGACGAAATTGAGTTTCTGGGCGAGAGCTTCAACGGCATGATTGAGGCGCTGGCCAACTCGCGCCGGGAAATCCGTGAGCATCAAGAACTGCTGGAACGCAGAATCAGGGAACGCACCGAACAGTTGGAAGAGGCTACACGGCAGGCGCAAGCAGCCAATCGAGTGAAGACGGAGTTTCTCGCCACGGTTTCCCAGGAACTGCGCACCCCGCTCAACGGAATGATCGGGCTGCTGGAGCTTTCGCTCCAGAAGCATCTCCAGCCCGAGCAGCGCGACGAAGTGCAGGCGGCACAGCGCTGCGCTTTCTCGCTGTTGACGTCGCTGAACGACATGCTGGATCTATCCAAAATTGAAACCGGCAAGCTGACGTTGGAGAAATCGTCGTTTGAAGTGCGCACTGCTGCTTCAGAGTGCGTGAATGCCGAATGCGCCGGGGCTGTTGTCACGTTGGATGTCGCACCGGAAGTGCCGGCTCAGTTGATCGGCGATGCTGGGCGAATCCGGCAGATTCTCTCCAACCTGATTCGCAACGCCCTCAAATCGTCCGATCGCGGACCGGTGGCCGTGCGTTTCGATGGGCAGATTTCCGGCGCCACGGAGTTCTTGCTGCGGATCTCGGTGCACAATGCAAACACCGGTATTCCAGCCGAACGAATGCTCGCCGCTCTTGGCACCGCCGGAAAGGGAACAGCGAATGAAGCAGGCATTGAGCTGGTGATCACGCAGAAACTGGTGGAACTGCACGGCGGCGAGATGCACGTGGAAAATGAGCTCGGCGGATCCGCCTTTGTGGTTACGCTGCCGTGCTCGGTTGGCGCTGGGCAGATTCTCGAGCCGCCGCGGCTCGCGCGTTCCCCCGCCGGATCCGGACCGGGTCGCCTGCTGGTGGTGGAGGACAATCAGGTCAATCAAAAGGTCGTGACCGCGGTGCTCCGCAAACGTGGATTCATGATCGAACTGGCCAATGACGGCAAAGAGGCTCTGGAGAAGCTGGAAACGGCCGGTGATTTCGATCTGGTCCTCATGGATGTCCAGATGCCCGGGCTGGATGGTTTGGAAGCCACGCGCCTGATCCGGAAGGACGAGCGTTGGAAACATCTGCCGATCGTGGCGATGACTGCGCATGCGATGTCCGGCGATAAAGAGCGATGCCTGGCGGCGGGGATGAACGGTTATATTTCGAAACCGGTGCATCCCACGCATCTGCTATCGACGGTGGATGAGTTTTTGGGAAACCGGACCGCAGTTATTTAGCCGCCGCTGTCTGAATCAAATCCCATACCTCTTCCAGATCTTTCCACTGGATGGCCATGTTGCCGATCGCGAGACGCAGCACGAACTGCCCGTTCAACACGGTGTGAGATAGGAAAGCCTTTCCGGATGCGTTGATTTTTTCCAGCAGCAGGCGATTGTCTTCGTCCGAACCGCGGTAGCGAAAACAGATCAGCGAGAACGGTGTGGGCGCGGAGACTTCGAAATCTGGATGCGCACGGATGAGATTCGCCAGCTTTTGGGCATATGCGATATGCGCGCGGATGAGATCGCTGACTCCTTCATGTCCCAGGTTCCGCATTACGAACCACAGCTTCAATGCGCGGAATCGCCGGCCGAGTTGAACGCCGTAATCCATGTAATTCACGGCGCGAGTGTCCTGCCCGGTCTTCAGATATTCCGGAACCAGGGAGAACGCACGGCGCAGAATTTCGGGCTGGCTGGTATAGAACACGCTGAGATCGATGGGCGTGAAAAGCCACTTGTGCGGATTTACGACCAGCGAATGCGCGCGCTCGGCGCCGGCGAGAATTCCGCGCAGCTCCGGCACAACAGCGGCTGAACCGCCATAAGCCGCATCCACGTGCAACCAGACGCCGAACTCTTTCGCGATATCGGCGATTGCAGGCACCGGATCGATACTCGAAGTAGAAGTAGTGCCCACCGTGGCGACCACGAGAAAAGGCGTCCAGCCCGCATTCCGATCGGCTTCCATGCGCTCGCGCAGGACATCCACGCGCATGCGGAAGTTCTCATCCACCGGAATCTGACGCACGTTGCTTTGCCCGATGCCGAGCGTGATGGCGCCTTTCTCGATGGAAGAATGCGAATGCTCTGAGGTGTACATCACCAAATGGCCCGTGTTGCCGCGCGTTCGAACCTCGGGATCCGCCATCTCGCGGGCGGCCGCGATGGCATGCATGCTGGAGATGGAGGCCGTGTCGTAAATGATGCCGAAGAACTCCTGCGGCAATCCCATCCATTGGCGCAGCCAGGCCAGAGTGACTTGTTCAAGTTCCGTGACCGCCGGGCTGCTCTTCCACAACATACCGTTGACGTTGAGAGTGGCGGTGAGCATTTCGGCCAGGATGCCCGGAGGAGATCCCGAAATCGCGAAATAGGCGAGGAAGCGCGGGTGATTCCAGTGCGTGAGTGCGGGAACGATCAGCCGCTCGAAGTCCTGCAGGATGGCATCCATCGGCTCGCCATGTTCGGGCGCCGACGCAGGCAGCCGATCCATCAAATCGCCCGGCTGCATTGCCGGCAACACCGGATAGTCGCGGATGTTTTCGAGATAGTCCGCCATCCAGTCCACCACCCGGTGGCCGTAGCTCCGAAATTCCTCGTTGTTCATTTACGTCCTTTGCACTCCCGCAGCAGCGCGGGCAGCCAGCCGCGAAACCATTCGGCGAACTGCTCAAGCTTCTTGTCGAGTTCGGGAGGGAGCGGGTTAGCCAACGCTCCGCTCTTGAGCTTACGTTGTTTTAGAGCTTCTTTGGCCGCCGTGGGCCAAGGGAACTGGTCGGCCCAAGCCAAGAATTCGTTCAAGCGCGCCTCCAATTGATGGATGCCAGCGGTATCCCCCGCCGCGATGGCACGATCAAACGCCACCATCAGTTCGGGCAGCGCGGAAGCTACGCCGGACACTGCGCCCGCCGCTCCCTCCCGGCGTTGTGCGGCGTAAAGCCGCTCTTGTCCGGAAAGAAAGGTGAACGGGACTCCGGCGCGTTGCCCGTCAGTTTGATCGAAGAGCTCTCGAAAAAATTCCGCGCTGCCGCTCGAATCCTTGATCCCCGCGAAGCGTCCGCCCGACAGTAGCCGTGCGGCAGTGGAACTGGCAATCTCGCTAGTACAGGCGGGGATGTTGTAGAGGTAAGTTGGAATGAGTCCGTCGATGGCATCAGCGTAAGCCTCGTAGAAAGAGAGAATTTCAGCTTGGCTGTGAGGGTAGTAATACGGCGGCATCAGCAACACTCCCGCAATGCCTGCGCCGGCTGCTTCCCGCGCCAATTCCACCGCGCCATCCAGCGTCGAGTAGGAGACGTTCACCAGCATGGGGACGCGGCTGCGTTTGGCGGCGAAATTCACCATGTGCCGGCGGTCATCTAACGCGAAGTGGACAAATTCACCCGTGGACCCGAGCAGTACGATTCCGTCGACGCCGTTCTCCCCCAGAAAGTCGATCAGCTCCAGCGTGGCGCCGAGGTCGATGGAATGCTCTTGCGCGCGCCGCGGCGTGATGGCCGCAACCAACATGCCTTGAACGGGAGAATTCCTGGAAGCGGGAACGCGGGGCAAATAGAATTATATCGGGCGGGTACCGCTAGGCGCGATTAGTTGGCAAGCTTTGAGATTCGATTGACCGTGCGAAGAACCAGACGGCGCGGATCCAGCATGTGCTGCGGCTTGAACTGCTGCTCCGACCACCGGCAGCCAGGCTCAAATTCGATCCCCAGAAAATAGCCGATTTCGCGATAAACGCAATACCGCACTTTTCCCAACAGTTCGCCTTTTTGGTGATTGATCCGAAGTTCCGTTTGCAAGGGAATCGGTTGATCGAACTGCAGACAAGCGCCGGACAACGAGATATCTTCCAGGTTGGCGATACCCTTGCGCATACGGCCGGTTTTGTCCTTCCACTGGACGTCCACCATGTCCGCGCATAACATTCGGGGTTCTACACGCCTGTCGAACATACACTGTTTATCGACCAATCGATTGGTAAGGATTATGACAGAGCCGGTTACAAAATCGCCCTATGTGCGGTAAGGTTACCTTTCGGAGCCCCGTACTGTCAGGGTACCACTACCCGCAGAGGTATACTGAAACGCGGCTTAAATGGCAAAACAGGCCTTAATTATTCTTATCACGGTGTTAGCGTTCGGAATCCTGGTCCCCTGGTACAAAGGGTATACTTTTCTCGATCCCCGAATGCTTGCCGCCTATGGTCTTTTGGCGGTTCTTTTTGTGGCACCTGCGAGCGCCGAATCGTTCGCCAGTGACATCGGTGTGACATCCACTCGGACTACTTTAGGCCGTTTGGGACTGCTGGTTGCGTTCGGATGGGGAGTGACGGTGCTGGTGCTGATTACCGCGATCGTGACGCTCAATCTCGCATACTGGCATGGATCAGTAGTCTCGCCGCCGGCCAAACTTTTTGCCGGAGTGCTGGTGTGCAGCTTGATGGCTTCAGCAGCGGTGGGAACCCTGAGTGCGTTAATGGCGCGCACGCTTTCCGCGGGATTGGTCAAAACGATTCTGCGCTTTTCCTTTTTGATAATTTTGCTCGCTTTCGCGATGAGTTCGCGGCTCCCTGACGCGTGGCAGATCTGGTTGGATGAACACACCACGCGCCGCGCGGTTACGAATCTGGCGTGGGAGGGCGCGGCGGTTTGCGGGTTGTTGACCGCTGCGCTGTTGGTCCCGTTGCTGAAAAAATCAGCTACTTCACGCTGATTGAATAGGGCATCAGCTTCAGGAATCCGCCTTTCGCGAGCGACGCAATCGGGATCTTTCCGAACACTTGCTCCAGCTTCGACTCCAACGCATTGGTGTCATCGCCATGGCCGAATAGCACATCGAAGATGCTGCGCTTCCCCGGATACGGGACCAGCGTGATGCGATCCGTCGCCGCGAGATGCGCGCGCTGGCGTACCAGTTCCACCGCTTTGTCCAATCCGCCAAGCTCATCCACCAAGCCGTTCTGCTTGGCTTGCGCGCCCAGCCAGACGCGGCCTTGCGCGAGCGGTTCAATCTGATCGAATGTCTTTTTGCGGCCGTCCGCCACACGGCTCACAAATCCTTTGTAGAACGCATCGATCTCACCGGCGATCTTCTGGCGTTGGTCATCCGTTAAAGCGGAGTAATCGGAATCCAGATCGGCGTACTGGCCGCGCTTGAGGATTTGCTTGTTCACGCCGATCTTGTCATACAGCCCATGCAGGCTAATCCGCGCGAAGATCACGCCGATGGATCCGGTCAACGTGTTCGGATACGCCACAATCGGATCGCCGGTCATGGAGATGAAATAGCCGCCGGACGCCGCCAGGTCGCTCATTGAAATCACCACTGGTTTTTTCTTGCTCAGGTTTTTGGCCTCGTGGAGGATGTCGTCGGACGCCACGCCGTCGCCGCCGGGCGAATCCACGCGGATGATGACGCCGCGGATGGATGAATCGTCCTCCACCTGTTTCAGTAGCTTCGTGAATGCAACCGCAGTGATTCCGTTTTCGTCGGAATTGGAATTTCCGGAACCGCGTGTGATCTCGCCTTCGCCCACGATCAGCGCGATGCGCCGTGTGGTGCCGCCCGACAGCGCGGGAGTCTTGCTATATGCTTTGGCAGAGAGCTTGGTCAGCTCATTCTGTTTGAGCCGGGTTTTCATCTCCTCCGTTGCCTGATCTTCGTACCCGAATGCATCGATCAAGCCATTCGCCAGCGCCTCGTTCGCCATGAACGGCCCTTGATCGATCATGGTCTTCACGGCTTCACTCGGTTTCTTTCGGCCCTGCGCGATGGTGTCGATCAAATTGCCGTAAAACTGATCGAGGATTTGATCCAGAACCTCGCGCGTCTCAGGCGTCATGGACGTCTGCGTCAGAATGTCGCCCGCGTCTTTGTACTTGCCCGCATGGATCACGTCAGCGTGCACGCCGAGCTTATCGAACGTGTTCTTGATGAAGACCGCTTCCACGCGCAGCCCTTTCAGATCGAGCGAATCTTCCGGCGCGAGGAAAATCTTGTCGGTGGCCGACGCCAGGTAATATTCGCGTGCGCTGGGTCCGCGTAGATAGCTGATGATCGGCTTGCCGGATTTCTTGTATTGCAGAATTTCCTCGCGGATCTCCTGCATTTTGGCCCAGCCCATCTCGAGTCCGCGCGGTTCAAAGATGATGCCTTTGATGCGCGAGTCCGCGGCCGCCTTGTGAAACGTGGTCCAGATTTGCTCCACGGTCAAAGGAGTCTGCTCCTGGAACATCGGCAGAGGAATCTCGGCCGGCGATTTTTCGGGGACGGCGCCTTCCAGTTTGAAAACCAGCGTGGAACCATCCGCCACGCTGACCGGCCGCTCTCCGAACGATCCGACAAACTTGATGAATGCGAAAACCAGAATCAGCGCAGTGAGCCCGGAAACAACCACGCCCACCGCCAGTCCGATCATGAAATTTTTCATGGATGCTCCGTTCGCCTGGGGTTTCCCAGCCAGTAGACGCTCAGGGACCCCGATGCTTTCGGGAAATCGATGACGTTATTGGCCGCTGAGAATCAAATCAAAGCGATGGCTCACGTCGGCCAGGTAGTCCTTACCGCCCCCATCCAACTCCACGGTGGCCGAGCCTTGGTATCCGATTTCATGCAGCGCGCGATAGATTTCTTTCCAGTTGATATCGCCATCGCGCAGATTCACGAAATCCGCCACGCGCTTCCCGGTCTTTTTGTCTTCCCGGAACGAAAAATCCTTGATGTGGAGCTTGACGATGCGCTTGCCAAGCGTGCGGATCCAATCCTGCGGATAACCGTATAGCACAACGTTTCCGACGTCGAAATAAGACCGAACCCAGGGGCTGTTGAAACTATCCACGTAGCGCGCCATTTCGAGCGGACTCAGCAGGAACTTGTTCCAAACTTCCTCCACCGCCAGGATCACTTTCACTTCTTCAGCCAGCGGAACAATTTTTCGGATCTGCTCCTGCGAGCGATCCCAGGCTTGCTGATACGTGGTCTCCGGATTCACCACGGCCGGCACCAGCAGCACCGTATCCGCGCCCCACAGGCTGGCGTTGCGGAAACTGGTCTTGAGCCCGTCCATGCTTTTAGCTACAACGGCCGGATCAGCGGAAGACAGTGGATATTTCCAATGATCTCGATTCATCACAGAATGAATCCGGATGCCGGTTTTTTTGCTCGCCGCCAGGATCTCGTCGGCAACTTTCGGATCGTCCGTGGTGCCGCATTCGGTTTGTTCAAATCCGGTGTCGCGCGCGAGCTGAAATCGGTCCAGGATGCTCATATTGGCCGGGAGCATGCTGAACAAGACTGCTTTGTGAATGGGCAGCCGTTCGGATGCGGCGGCGCGCAGTGCAAGGCTGGAGGCGGATGCGGCTAAAAACGTTCGTCGAGTCATGGCGAACTCAATTCTACACTGTTGGCCAGTTATCGATGATAGAGAGCCCGGAAGCGGCGCGCGGGAGGATTTTCCCGATCGAAGAAATCCTCTAACGAGATCTCGTGCAAACCGCATTCGGTGAAGTGATCGAGTTCCGCGCGAGTGAGCGGCCACGGCATTTCGCCCGGCGGGTCGGTAGCATTTCGCGCGCGTGCGATCACCAGTAGATCGCCGCCATCTCTCACGAAGCTCGCGGCGTTTTCGATCGCTCGAACGCGCGGCTCCGCCGGGAGTACCTGCAACGTGTTTGATTCGAAGACGAAATCGAACGCGCGAGACCATTCCCGGGGAGGTTCCAACAAATCCGCTGCGACGTAGCGCACTTTGCTCTCGGGGAACCGTCGCCGGCAGGCTCGAATCGCTGTTTCAGATACGTCGAAGGCGGTAGCCGGGAATCCCCATTGCGCGATCTGCTCGGCATCGTCTCCTAACCCGCATCCGATCACAAGCGCATTTTTACCCGCGGAGGGAATGGCCCGATCCCGCCAGAAATCCAGCAGGTTTGGGCTGGGTTGCAGATCCGCCCATGGAACGATGGTTTTGCCTTCTTCGCCCTCGCGGTAGAGATGTTCGAACCAGCCCACCGGATCGCCCTTGGCGATGTATTCGGCGGCAAGTTCGCGAGCGCGCGTTCGATCCGGCACAAGCATCATGATACGATCTCTCGCATGCTGACCGGCGCGCACGTTCTTCTTTACAGCAAAGATCCAGCCGCGGATCGAGCGTTCTTTTCCGATGTCCTGCAACTGAAGTCCGTGGACGCAGGCGGCGGATGGCTGATTTTCGGTCTGCCTCCAGCCGAAGTGGCGGTGCATCCTGCCGATGGAGAGGCAAGCAAAGACAGATTGCTGCACACCCAGCTTTACCTGATGTGCAATGACCTGGCCGCGACCATAGCATCGCTCAAGGCCAAAAAAATTGAATGCACCGAAGTCGCGCAGGAGCGCTGGGGCATCCGGACCACGATCGTGCTTCCAAGCGGCGGCGAGATCGGCTTGTACCAGCCGAAACATCCGACGGCTTTCTGATCTGGCCAGCGCATGGCTTCGGTAGACGGCCGCCGGTTGCGTCTGCCCGCCTGAAACTGATAGACTTAAGCTTCCACCCAAGGAGCACAATCACCATGGCGAGAGTATGTGAAGTATGCGGGCGCGGCCCTCGGTTCGGTAACAAAGTCAGCCACGCTCACAATGTCACCAAGCGCCGCTGGAACCTCAATCTCCAGACGGTACACGCCGTCGTGAAGGGCGCAGGCAAGCGGATTCGCGTCTGCACCTCCTGCATCCGTAGCGGCAAAGTTCAGAAGGCCGCGTAAGCGAAATCCACCGACAAGCCGCGTGAAATTCGTCACCTTTCAGAAGGCCGGGCAAAATCCCGAAGCAGGCGCACTGGTGGGCGACCGCGTGGTCGGCTTGGCCGGCGCCGGATGCCCAACTATATTCGACGTGCTGAGCGCAGGCGCTGTGGCGCGGCCGGGAATTGAGAGTTGGATTGCATCGAACGCGGGTTTTCCGCTCAGTGCAGTCACCCTGCTGGCGCCCATTCCGCGTCCGCCTAAGCTGATTTGCGTTGGACTGAATTATCGCGACCACGCAATCGAATCGAAGATGGAGATCCCCAAAGTTCCCACCATCTTCTGCAAGTTCCCGAGTTCGGTGATCGCGCCCGGCGAGTCAATTGTCCTGCCGAAGACATCCACGCAGCCCGATTATGAAGCGGAATTCGCTTTCGTAATCGGCAAAGGCGGCCGGCACATCAAGGCAGAAAACTGGCAGGAGCATGTTTTCGGCTACACCATCATCAACGATGTCAGCGCGCGCGATTATCAAATGGCGACAACCCAATGGCTGATGGGCAAGACGTTCGATACGTTCGCGCCTATGGGCCCGGCGATCGTCAGCGCCGATGAAATCGCCGATCCGCACGCGCTCGACATCGGATTGAGCATCAACGGAGAGACGCTGCAGCACTCCAACACGCGCGAGCTGATTTTCAAGATCCCGCAATTGATCGAGTTCTTGTCCAGTGTCTTCACGCTTGAAACTGGCGATGTTGTTTCCACGGGAACGCCCGCGGGTGTGGGTGTCGCACGCAAGCCGCAGCGGTTCTTGCGGGCCGGCGACAATGTCGTGGTCAGCATTCAAGGCCTTGGTGAATTGCGAAATCCCGTAGTTGCCGAAAATTAAGCGCGAACCTTCTTAACGAAAACGCTCGTCGATCTCCACTTGATACCCGCTCGCAAGACGATTGGTTTCGTTCGCCATCCCGACCACTGCCATGAGTTCCGCGAACATCGCGTCCGTCATTCCCGCCTTGCGTGCGGCCACGGTATGCGACGCAATGCAGTAGCCGCATTGATTGCTGACGCTCACCGCCACGTAGATCATCTCCTTTGTCAGCGCGTCCAGCGAGCCCGGCGCCATGATTTCCTTGATGCTGTTCCAAGTGCGGCGCAGCGTCACCGGATCGTTGGCCAGCGCTTTCCAAAAGTTGTTGATCCAATCCGTTTTGCGCGTGGCCATGATGTCGTCGTAGACGCTCCGTACTTCCGCGCTCGCGTTTTCGTATTCGATCAATCCCAAAGTTGCCACTCGCTTTCCTCCGCTGCTAGATGATCTCGCCGGTTCGGGGCATAATAGAAGTAACCCCTTACATGATTCTAGAAGCTATTTCAGAAGGCCTTACTTTCGACGATGTACTGCTGCAGCCCGCGCGCAGCGCCGTTCTTCCGGCAAATGCCGACACTCGTACTTGCCTCACGCGGCGCATTGGCTTGAACATCCCCATTGTCAGCTCGGCGATGGACACGGTTACCGAATCGCATTTGGCGATCGCGCTGGCCCAGCAGGGCGGCATCGGGATCATCCACCGTAATATGTCTGCGGAACGGCAAGCGGAAGAGGTGGACAAAGTAAAACGCAGCGAAAGCGGGATGATTGTCGATCCTGTCACCATCGCTCCCGATAAAAAAATATCCGACGCGCTGGAGCTGATGAAGCGCTACCGGATCTCGGGTGTGCCGGTGACCCAAGGCGGAAAGCTGGTTGGGATTCTCACCAATCGCGACTTGCGCTTTGAAACGCGCTACGATTTGCCGATTTCGCAGGTGATGACCAAGGACAATCTCATCACAGTCCCTGTAGGCACGACGCTTGAGGAAGCGGAAAAAATCCTGCACAAGCATCGCGTCGAAAAGCTTCTCGTGGTGGACGATCATTACACGCTCAAGGGCCTGATCACGGTGAAGGATATTCAGAAAAAGCTGAAATATCCGAGTGCTGCGAAGGATCAGCAGGGCCGGCTGCGCGTTGGTGCGGCCGTGGGATCCACCGGAGATTATCTGGAACGCGCGCAGGAACTGGTGGCCAGAAAAGTGGACGTGATCGTGGTGGATTCCGCGCATGCGCACCAGGAGCGCGTGATGGAAGCGGTGAAGACCATCAAGCAGAAACTTCCGGATGTCGATTTGATCGCCGGAAACGTGGCCACGTTCGAAGGCGCGCGCGATCTGATCTCGCTCGGCGTGGATGGCGTGAAGGTGGGCATCGGGCCCGGCTCCATCTGCACCACGCGCGTGGTGAGCGGCGCCGGAGTTCCGCAAATCACCGCTATCGCGGAATGCTCGCGCGCCACCCGCGGCTCGGGCGTGCCGCTGATCTCCGACGGCGGAATCAAGTTCTCCGGCGACATCAGCAAAGCCATCGCCGCAGGCGCCGATTCGGTGATGCTGGGCGGACTACTGGCCGGAACCGAAGAGAGCCCCGGCGAAACGATTCTTTATCAGGGCCGGACATTTAAGAGCTATCGCGGGATGGGCTCGCTGGGCGCGATGTCGCAAGGCGGGTCGGATCGCTACTCGCAGGAAGACAGCGGAAAGCTGGTGCCGGAGGGCATCGAAGGACGCGTTCCCTACAAAGGGCCGCTGGCTGATCTGGTGTATCAGTTGGTGGGCGGTCTGCGATCGGGAATGGGCTATTGCGGATCGCGGACCATTCAAGAGTTGCAGGACCGCGCGAGTTTCCTACGCGTGACATCGGCGGGCTTGCGCGAAAGCCACGTGCACGATGTCATCATCACCAAGGAAGCGCCGAACTACCGCTTGGAGTAGGGCGATCGTTATTGTTACTACCCGGTAGTGGTTTGTTTGCCGAAATTCACGAAGTTCACGCTCTGCACTTCCGCGTTGACCGCCGTTAAATTGTTCTGAAGCTGCGCTACCAGAGCATCGGCGGCCTCAAGCCGCAACGTGTTTGCATTGTGAACCAAAGCAGCCCGATCCTGCAGTGAGGAGATCTGCGTTGCCAGATTTGTGTTGTCCGCGTCTATGCCATCTTCCTCAGTTTGAATGGAGCCGCTGATCGGATCGCTCAGCGCGGTGAAGTTGCTCGCAAAGGAGGCGAACCCGCTATTGGAGGAGCCAAAAAACTTGAAGGCATCCGCGAGCTGTGTGCTGTTGAATCCGCTGACAACGCTGGAATCGAGCGATATGTGCCCGGTGTTGTCGAAAGTGATGCCGAGGTCGGACAGGCTGCGCACCGTGCTGGAGCTTGAGGCGAAGTAGCCCGACAACTGGCGCAAGTCGTCGCTGATATCGCGGATGGTGGAGTCTGCACCTAGGGGTCCGGCGCCCTTGCCGGTCTGCTGCGTGACCTGATCGGCCAAAGCGTTATAGGAGTTGACGAATGTCTGGAGCGCGCTAGTCAATTGGCCGGCATTGGTGGAGAGCGCCAGGTTGACCGTACCCGGGTTGTTCTTCTGTAGAGTGAAAGTCACGCCCGGAATAATGTTGCTGAACACGTTGGTCGGCTGATTCGTCACCTGGATGCTGTTGTTCAGCGTGAATGACGAGTTCGATCCTTGATTGGAGTTGCTGATGAGATTCGTCGTTGTGGCGCTGGGCGTGTCGGTTAACGTGATCGCGGTTCCACCCGCTGCAATCAACCGAAGACGATTCTGGCCGCCGGCCGAGGTGATCGACGCCGTGACCCCGGCGCCGGCGCCATTGATCGCGTTCATCAAACCAGTCAGATTGTTGTTCGCGGAAATATCCAGAGGAATCGCCGCGCCCCCGCCCACCGAAAGATTGACGATGCCGCTGTTCGATACCGCCGTCGTTCCCGTATCCGGATAGCTTGCCAGTGATGTTTCGGTTCCCGAACCAGTGCTGCTAATCAAATTCGCGGCTTGCGGATTCGTTTTCAGCGTCAACGTGGCGGCGCCTACGCTGTCGGCTGTGATCGAGAGATAACTGGCGCTTCCGGAATTCAGAATCGAAGCGGTAACCGGCGCACCGGAGGCGTTGATTGCGTTCTGCAACCCGGTCAAATTGTCGTTTCCCGTGATGTCCAGGTTGTAAGTCTTGCTGCCTACCTGGAGCGTGAATTTGTTCTGACCGGGCACTCCGATGGGCGTTGTCGTCGCATTTGCGTAGCTGGACAGCGACAGCTCCGACGCCGCGGTTCCCACCGTGATGTTCGAAACGGTGTAGTTGCCGGGGGACGTTGCGCCGGTATTCACAACCGAAACCGTGCTCGAGTCGGAACTCGCCGCCGTTAGCCCTTGTCCGGACGCGAGCTGCCCGAGTGCAGCAACGGAACTCGCGAGTGAGGACACCACCGGATTCAATGCAATCAGCGCCTGCTTTTTATCCAAATTATCGGCCTGACGGTTTTGTAGCGCTGTGACGGGAAGCTGAGAAATTGCATCTTGACGCTGTAGGATCGCCTGAAAATCGCTGGAATAGGTGCTGATTCCCGTGAACGAAATGGGCGAAGTTACGGACGCCGAAGAACCCGATGCTGGAGTGGATGAGATGCTACCCATACTGCTTTTCTCATCGGCGTCCGAGTAGAGGTTGTTCACCTGCTTTTCTACTTAGCTTTTGTACCTCTTCCGCAACCTGCCGCACTTGCGCGCTATGCATCTGCGGATAAAGAGGCAAACTCAGGACCGAGCCCGCGCAGGCTTCCGCATTTGGGAAACTTCCGGCCTTATACCTCTCGTCGGCATAAGCGGGCATAAGATGAATCGGCGTGGGGTAGTGAACCGCCGTTTTGATTCCAGCAGCGTCTAATTCTCGCTGCAATTCGTCGCGGCCTTCTGCTTGAATGGTGTACAAGCAGTACACGTGCCGCACATCAGGCAAAGCCGACGGTCGTGTGACGCCCGAATCTTCGAGCAAGCGGTCGTATTCGCGAGCCAGCTTGCGGCGAGTTTCGATCCATTGCTCCAGACGTTTCAGTTTCACGCGCAGGATGGCTGCCTGCATCCCGGAGAGCCGATAATTGTACCCCTTCAGCACTGGATAATAGCGCCGCTCTTCGCCCCAGTTCCGCAAACTCCGGATGGTCTTCGCGTATTCCGGATTGTTCGTCGTAACCAGACCGCCTTCGCCCGCAGCGCCGAGATTTTTGCTCGGATAAAAACTGAAACAACCCATGTCGCCGACGCTGCCCACGCGGCGGCCGCGATATTCAGCGCCATGCGCTTGGGCGGCATCTTCAATCACGGTCAATTTGTGGCGGCGGGCGATGTCGAGAATCGGATCCAGATCCACGGGCTGCCCGTAGAGATGTACAGGTAGAATCGCGCGCGTGCGTTCCGTGATCGCAGCTTCGATCTGGCGGACGTCCATATTACAAGTCGTGCGATCGATATCCACGTAAACCGGTTTCGCCCCGGCGTAACCGATGGTCGCAACGGTCGCGAAAAAAGTGAATGGAACGGTGATTACTTCGTCGCCTGGTCCGATGCCCGCCGCGAGCAGCGCCAGATGCAGCGCGCTGGTGCCGGAGTTCACGCCCATCGCGTACTTCACTCCGCAATAGGCGGCGAACTCCTGTTCGAACGCTTCCGTTTCGGGGCCGAGAATGAACTGGCTGCTTTCAAGTACCCGTCCGACGGCGGCGTCGATTTCGGGTTTGAGCTCGTGGTATTCGGCTTTCAGGTCAATCAGAGGGATCATGCCAGAAGTTCTTCGAACTTGAGCGCTACTACCTCCCAAGAATAGCGCGACGCCACGATTCCGAAGGCCACATCGGCCATGCGCCGCCGCCGCTCCGGATCTTGCAGCAGCTCAAGGCAGCGCTCCGCGAATGCTTCCGGTGTATCCGCGATGTGTATGTCCTCGCCGTTCCGAATATCCAAACCTTCGGCGCCGATGCTGGTGGAAACCACCGGAAGCATAGCCGCCATGGCTTCGTAAATCTTTAACCGCGTTCCGCCGCCGATTCTTAACGGAACGATCGACACCGCGGATTCCCACAGATAGGGGCGAATGTCGTCGACAGTGCCGGTGACGCGGATGCGCGAGTCTCTCGCTGCCAGCCGCTCGATATCCGCGGTTGGCCGCCGCCCTGCGATCACCAGCGAGCACTCCGGGCGCTTCTTGCGAATCAACGGCAGAACTTCTTCGACGAACCATTGAATGCCGTCGATGTTGGGCACCCAATCCATGGAACCGGTGAAAACCAGATCGGCTTTGGGAGCCGGGCGCTCATCGGGGGTGAAATAATCCAGATCCACGCCGGTCGGAACTGCAGAAATTCGCGAGACGCCATAGAGCGAACGCATGGTCCGCGCGTCTTGTTCTGAAACCGCGATCACGCTCTTGGCCTCCCGGCAGGCATGGCCTTCATAACCGAGCATCCGTCTGTATTGGCTTTGATAATAGAACCGGTGAAGCGGATTCGTCGCCGTGTCAAACTGACGCTTCCAGATGAGCGCTTCCACATTATGCTGGAACAGCACCGCCGAACTGAGATCGGGCATATTGGGCGCCGGAAAAAGGAAATCGCAGACGACGCTATCGAATTTTTCGGCGCGAACCAGCGTTTCGATCTGCCGGCGCATTCCTTCGCTGCGATAGCGGCTGACGGCCAGCGGCATTTTCGAGAACAGGTTCGACGCGGCTTGCATCAGGAAAGAAAACGATCCGCGCACTGGCGCCGAATGCGGAATGGGATACGATTTCGTGCAATATTCTCCGCAGCGCGCGACGCCCCCCGCTTGCTCGGCGAGATCCAGCGCCACATAGTGGACCTCGTGCCGGCGATGCAGGCGCTTCAGCGTTTCGAGCGTCCGGATATGCCCGCCCTTGGTGGTCGGATGGAGATAATCCGCCTTCACCCATAGAATCTTCATACGGGCAACGAAACCGGATCGCCGCTCGCCACGCTATCCTTACGGCCGGTCACAAAAAGGTCGCCCCACAGTTGCAAATTGAGCAGGCGCCAGATACGGTCGGTGGCGTCTTCGAAACCCGCGCGATGCCGGTCCATCAGCCCGTCCACTGCCTGCATATCGAGCAGCGAAGCCAGCAGTCCTTTGGGAGACCGGATGGCTGCATAAAGCGCCTCGGCGCGCGGGTCCATGAGCCAGCGTCGCAGCGGAGTCGGGAATCCCATCTTCTTGCGATAAACGATATCGTGCGGCAACAAATCCTCCACGGCTTTTTTGAGTATGTACTTTTGCGTGCCCCCGCGGATTTTGAGGTTGTCCGGGATGTGCGTGGAGAATTCCACGAAGGTATGATCGAGAAACGGGACGCGGCTCTCAATGGAACAAGCCATGCTCATTTGATCCTGCTTCATGAGCAATTCCACCAGGTAGGTTTTCTGGTCTGCGTGCAGCATCCGATCGAGCGTGGAGCCGCCGCGGCGCTCATGCCAGTAGCGTAGGTAATTTCCGTAGATGTCACCCAGGGAACAAGAGTGCAATTGCCTCTGTTCTTCGGATGAAAAAGCACAATAAAAATTGTCCAGGAAGATCGATTCCAGATTCGCGTCGCGCGTTACGAACGTGTGGCCCAGCTTGCGGCGCAATCCGGCGCTCAACAAAGGCGAAGTGGCCACCTGCGAGCGAATCGCGCGGCGCAGGAATCCGGGCAAAATCCGGTATGCCGGCCCATACCGCTGATTCAGCAGATTCCAGCGATAGCGCTCGTAGCCGCCGAACATTTCGTCACTGCCTTCGCCTGTCAACACAACTTTCACATGTTCGGCCGCCAATTTCGAAACAAAATACAAGGACACGCTGGAGGGCCAGGCGACCGGCTCGTCTTCGTGCCATAACAACTGCGGCAGCGCGGAGAAGAAATCGTCCATCGAGATCACGGTTTCGTGATGCTCGGTTCCGATGGTCTTGGCCACTTGCGACGCGTAGCTCAGCTCGCTGAACTCCCGCTCTTCGTAACCCACCGCGAACGTCTTGACAGGTGCATCGGTCGTTCGTTTGAGGATGGCGGCAATGGCGCTCGAATCCACGCCGCCGCTTAGGAACATGCCGAGCGGCACGTCGCTCATCAAACGCATCCGGACGGTTTCTTCGAGACGGCGGCGCGTTTCGCCGATCCAATATCGCTCGTCATGGGTCTCGCGCCGCGGTGGCGGAACATCCCAGTAGGTTTCAATTCTGGGCTCCGGGGACGCACGCAGCAGATCCAGCACCAGAAACGTGCCCGGCATCAATTTGCGGATGTTTCGGAATAACGTTCGATCTCCGCTCGAATATCCGAATGCGAGAATCTCGGGAACAATCTCGCTTTCCAGCTCTGTGGAGATCGCGGGATGCTTGAGCAGCGCTTTGATCTCGGAGGCAAATGCGAACACCTTGCCGTCCCAAAAGTAATAGAACGGCTTGATTCCCAGCCGGTCGCGGGCACAGAATAGCCTGCGCATACCGCTATCCCAGATCGCGAATGCAAACATTCCACGGAAGAAGTGCAACGCATCTGAACCGTGCTGCTCCACCGCGTGCAGAATGGTCTCGGTATCGGAATGCGTGGTATAGCGGTGTCCGGCTTGTTCGAGCGCCGGACGTAGCGCGGCGTGGTTGAAGATTTCGCCGTTGTAAGTGATCCAGAGCTTGCCGGATTCATTGCTGAGCGGCTGATGCCCGCCGGCGAGATCGATAATGCTCAGGCGGCGATGTCCCAGGTGGGCGAAATCGTCGTGGTAGTAGCCTGAATCGTCCGGCCCGCGATGACGAATCGCATCGGTCATGCGGATAAGGACAGCTTCACAATCGGAAGCGGGCGCAGTGGTAACGAATCCAGCGATCCCGCACATTGCTCTAGTTTAGCGTTGTAGCGCAGGCGATCTTGCGTGGCGCGTCGCCACTCTGGGCGACGCCCTCGCCGGCACCTCGAACGGCGGGTCCAGGGTTCGTCCTACAAAGTGTCGCCACGCACCTTGCACGGTATAATGACCGAACGCGTGGAGTTTCAAACAGGCGCAAAACTTGGGGGATATGAGATTCGTGCGTCGCTTGGAGCGGGCGGGATGGGGGAAGTTTATCGCGCCACCGACTCCAAGCTCGGCCGCGATGTCGCCATAAAAGTCCTACCGGCGGAAATGGCGCGCGATGCCGACCGCTTGGCGCGCTTCCGGCGCGAGGCGAAGGTGCTGGCGCAACTCGATCATCCGAACATCGTCACCATCTACTCAGTCGAGGAGTGCGACGGCGTCCACTTCCTGACCATGCAGCTCCTCGACGGGCAACCGCTCGATCGGTTGATCCCGCAGGAAGGCTTGCCCGTGGAGCGGCTTCTTGAGATCGGGAAGGCGCTGGCGGATGCACTCTCAGCGGCGCATGAGAAAGGAATCGTCCATCGCGACTTGAAGCCGGGCAACGTGATGGTGACGAATGAGAGCCGGGTCAAGGTTCTCGACTTTGGCCTGGCCAAGGATGTGAGGGCGGAAAATCGCGGTGACGAAACCGTAACTTCGGCTGGGCACACCCAGATAGGCATCGTAGTGGGCACGCCTGCTTACATGTCGCCGGAACAGGTGGCCGGCCGCCCCCTCGATCATCGCACGGATATTTTTTCGCTAGGCGTGATGTTGCACGAAATGGCCGCGGGCGTGCGTCCGTTTGAAGGCGAATCGTCAGCGGAGCTGTTTTCGGCGATTCTACGCGATACTCCCATGCCGGTGACGGATCGTCGCGCCGATCTTCCTTCCGGTCTGGCGCGCGTGATCCGGCGGTGCCTCGAAAAAGATCCCAGACAACGCGTGCAGACCGCACGCGACGTTAGCAATGAGTTCCACGAAATTGGCCGCGCTCCCAGCCGGACCGAGTTTCTTCCCAAGTCAACTCCCAGCCGCGGATCACTCGCGGATTCCGGCGCTCTGCGATCCGACGAAGGATTCTGGGTCGCGGTGCTGCCTTTCAAATACACCGGCAGCAATCCGGATCTCGCGGCGCTCGCGGAAGGCCTGACCGACGACATCGTTACCAACATGTCGAAATTCTCCTACCTGCGCGTGGCCGCGCGCAGTTCCACGGCGCAATACGCGCAACAAACGGTCGATGCACGCAGAGCCGCGAAGGAACTCGGCGCCCGCTACGTGATGGAAGGCAGCATCCGGCAAGCTGGCTCGAAAATCCGCATCGCCGTCCAACTGGTGGATTCAATTGCGGGCGCAAGCCTCTGGGCGGATGCTTACGATCGCACCTTCTCAGCGGAAACGATGCTCGATATTCTCGACGATGTGGTCCCGCGCATTTTGTCCACGGTCGGCGATACGCAAGGAATTCTCGCGCACAGCATGACCGAGTCGCTGCGCAATCGCGAGCCCGAGTCGCTCACTCCTTATGAAGCGTTGTTGCGCAGTTTCGGCTTCCATCAGCACGTCAATGCCGCCGAGCATCTGGCGGGCCGAACGGCTTTGGAGCATGCGGTGAAAAACTCCCCGGATCGCGCCGAGTGCTGGGCGATGCTTTCGTGGCTCTATCGCGCCGAGTACACGCATGGATACAACGCGCTGCCGGATCCCATGGATCGTGCACTAGCCGCGGCTCGGCGCGCGGTCGATTTGGCGCCCTCCAATCAGCTCGCGCAGGCCGCGTTGGCCAGCGCGCAATATTTCCGCAAAGACTTTGGAGCGTTTCGCAACGCCGCCGAACGCGCTCTGGCGCTGAACCACATGGAAGGCTACACGACAGCTTTTATGGGGATGCTGTTTGCCTTCTCGGGAGACTGGGAGCGCGGTTGCGAGCTCTCGCGGCAAGCCACCAAACTCAATCCCAATCATCCGGGCTGGTACTGGTTTCCGATTGTGATGGAGGCCTATCATCGGCGGGATTCCGAACGCGCCGTGGAACATCTGGCAAGGCTCAATATGCCAGGCCTTTGGAGCGCCGTCATCGCCACCGCCGTGATCTACGCGCAGGCCGGCGACCTGGAACGCGCCCGAAGTGCCGTGCGCGATCTACTGGCCCTGCGTCCCGATTTTCTGCGTACCGCTCGCGAGCAGTGCTCGATATTCTGGGGGCCGGAATTGGTGGAGCAAATTCTCGACGATCTCAAAAAGGCCGGCCTCGAAATAGACGATGCTTCACACGCGCCGGCTGTGCCCATGAAAACTACTTCCGGCGAATCCCGCGTGGCCGAAGGCTTTTGGGTGGCGGTTCTTCCCTTCCGCTATAAAGGCGCGGAAGAAGCTTTGCACGGCCTCGCCGATGGACTCACGGATGAAATTATCGCCGGACTTTCGCGATTCTCCTATCTTCGCGTGATCGCTCGCGGATCGAGCGCGAAATACTCGGGCGAGCAGAGCGATGTTCGCGCGATCGGGAAAGAGCTGGGGGCTCGCTACGTGATCGAAGGGAGCCTGCGCCAGGCGGGTTCGACGATTCGGTTGGCCGTTCAATTAGTGGACACGGCGGCGGGAGCTCACCTCTGGGCGGAGACATTCGAACGTGCATTCCGCGCCGACGCGATCTTTGGGCTGCAGGATGAGCTTGTTCCGCGGATCGTCTCCACCGTTGCCGACCAGCACGGCATTCTGACGCGCAGCATTTGGGCAACGATCCGCAAGAAATCCGTGGACGAAATCACTCCGTTCGAGTCGGTCTTCAAGGTTTTCGCTCTGCACGAGCGGGTAACCGCGCCGGAGCATTCGCAATGCCGCGATCTTCTGGAGCGCGTGGTGCGCGATCATCCTGGTTACTCCGATTGCTGGGCCATGCTGGCCACGCTTTACGCAGACGAGGAGTGGTTTGGGTTCAATCAGCTTCCCGATCCGTTGGTTCGCGCGGCCGAGGCAGCGCGCAAGGCCACCGAACTTGCGCCCGCGAGTGCTCTCGCGTTGCAAGCCGTAGCGCAGAACTTGTTCATGCGCGGCGAATGGCACGCTTTCCGCGCCATGGCTGAGCGCACCATCGCGCTCAATCCGATGGAAGGCGCGACCGTAGCCCTGATGGGAATGCTGCTCGCGTGTTCCGGCGAATGGGAGCGCGGCTGCGCAGTGGCCGAATCCGCCATGCGGCTCCATCCCGATTTTCCAGGCTGGTACTGGCTCGCGAGTTTATTCAATGCTTATCGCCGGGGGGATTACCGCGGTGCCATCGACATCGCACATCGCATTCAGATGCGCGGTTATCTATGGGTTTCCGTTGCCTATACCGCCGCGTATGCGCAACTTGGCGAGCGCGAAGCGGCCGCGAAAGCGCTCCAGGAGCTGCTCGACTTTCATCCAAACTTCGCCGCTACCGGCCGATCGATCCTGGAGAAATGGTTCGATGCCGAGCTGCTCGAGCATTTCGTCGATGGTTTGCGCAAGGCAGGGCTCCATCTGCAATCTCAGCCTCCGCACGCATCGGCCGCGCCGGTTGTCGACGGCGCGAAAACGCCATCCAGCGAAGCCCGCGCAGCCGAAGGATTCTGGATCGCCGTTCTGCCATGCCAGTACACCGGAAGTAATTCCGATCTCAAAACTCTGGCCGAAGGGCTGACTGAAGAAGCGATTACCGGCCTTGCGCGATTTTCCTATTTGCGCGTGATCGCTCGCGCATCCACGACCAAATATTCGGGAGAAGAATCCGACGTCGGTGCGGCCGGATCCGAACTTGGCGCCCGCTACGTCATCCAAAGCAGTCTTCGCCAGGCGGGAAGCCGCGTGCGGTTCACGGTGCAGCTCGTGGACACGGTTTCGGGCGCGCACCTTTGGGCGGAGACATACGATCGCGCGTATGCGGCGGAATCGCTTTTCGAGCTGCAGGACGACCTGGTTTCGCGCGTTGTTTCCACGGTTGCCGATCAGTACGGTGCTTTGCCGCGCGCGATCGCCGATTCACTTCGCAACAAAAGCGAAGACGCGCTGACCCCGGACGAGGCCGTCTTCCGCACCTTCGCCTACTTCAGCCGGCTCAGCCCGGAAGAGCACCTCACCATGCGCCGTATCTTGGAGCGCACCGTGGAACGCGCGCCCGGTCACGCCGATAGTTGGGCCATGCTCTCGATGATCTATCGCGGCGAGCACGCGCAAGGATTTAATCCGCTGCCCAATCCGCTTGACCGGGCACTGAACGCAGCGCAGCGCGCTGTCCATCTCGCCCCGACGCACGCTCTCAGCTACTACGCGCTCGCCACCGCCCATTTCTTCCGCAAGGAGCGGGCCGCTTTTCGCGCCGCCGCCGAACGCGCAGTTGCACTCAATCCACTGGACGGGTCCATCGCTGTATTCATGGGGATGCTGACCGCGTCATCCGGCGAATGGGAGCGAGGCCGCAAAATGGCCCACGATGCCTTACGGCTAAACCCGAATTATCCGGCCTGGTTTCACATTTTCACGTTCTACAGCGCTTACCGGGAGCGCAATTACCCCGAAGCACTAGAGGCCACCGCTCGTATCACAATGACGGGTTACTTTCACGTCTACGCTGCGCGCGCGGCCGCGCTGGGCCAGCTCGGGCAAATGGAAGCCGCACGCAAGGAGCTGCGGGAGTTGCTCGCCGTGCGTCCCGATTTCGCCGCCACCGCTCGCGCGGAATATTCGAAGTGGTGGGACGACCAGCTTACCGAGCAAATGCTGGAAGGTTTGCAAAAGGCCGGTCTCGAAATCGTGGATTGAACGGTAG
>DATGIH010000320.1:0-4618 GCA_035295865.1 Bryobacteraceae bacterium | reverse complement strand
CAAATATTTCGTCGGATTGCCGATCCCCGCTGCCGCCGGAATGGTCGCGGCAGTTGTTTATGCAACCGATTGCGTACCGCTGGAATCGTGGTTTTTTTCCGCGGCTTGGTTGGTTTTGCTCGCGCTGCTCTCCTTCTTAATGGTCAGCACCTGGCGCTATCCCAGTTTCAAGGAAGTCAGCTTCACCGGACCGCGCTCGCCGCTCACCGTGATTCTGTTCGGCGCGCTCATTTATCTGATTTGGAATTATTCGCAGCCCGTGCTGCTGGCTCTCGCCACGCTTTACGTCTCCACCGGTATCTGCATTCGCGCGGGAGGGATCGTTCGCCGCCGCTTCCGTCCCCAGCCGCGGCGTCCTGAGCCGGAGCACCAAGCCACCTGACCATGCATTTGCATCGCGGAGCACCGAAATGCACCGTCGCCGTGATCGGCGGCGAATCGTTACTTGGCAAAGAAGTTCGCGAGCTGCTGGAATCCAGCGCCTTGGCGGTGAACGTCAAGCTCATCGCATCCACCGATGCCGGCGATACCATCATCGCCGCCGTGCGCGACGAGCCGGTGGTGATCAACTCCATGGAAATGGCCGACCTCGGTTCGGCCGGAGTTGTGGTTCTAGCGGGAAATCCGGAATCGAGCCGCCACGCCTACGAACAAATTCAAAACGTCAAGGCAAAATCCCTGCTGATCGACGTGAAAGGCGGCATGGAAGATCTGCCGGGAACGCGCCTTCGCGCTCCCATGGCGGAACCGCCGGGTTTAAAAGCATCCGCGCAAATCCAGGTAATCGCGCATCCCGCCGCGATCGCGATCGCTTTGTTCCTGACGCACCTGCGGAAGGCCGGCATCATCCGCCGCTCGGTGATTCAGATTATCGAGCCCGCCAGTGAACGCGGCAGCACCGGCATCGATGAACTGCAAAAGCAGACGGTCGCGCTGCTCTCCTTCAAGCCGCTGCCCAAAGAAATTTACGACGCGCAGGCCGCTTTCAATCTGCTGCCCGAGTACGGCGCGGATTCGCCGCACAAACTCGCCGGCGTGGAACTCAAAATCGAGCGCCATCTGGCGAGCCTTTTGGCTACAGAAGGTAGCGTCCCAATGCCTTCCATTCGAGTCATCCACGCGCCGGTATTTCATGGCTACGGCATTTCGGTGTGGACAGAATTCGAAAATAATCCGGGCATGGAAGCGATCCTGGACTCGCTGGCGTCGAACGATATCGACATCCGAACCGCGGATCACGAGCCGCCGTCGAACGTCGGCGTAGCCGGACAGCGCGGAATCACTGTCGGCGCAATTTCTCCGGATCGTAACGAACCCCGCGCCGTTTGGTTCTGGATCGTAACCGACAACCTCCGCATCGCCGCCGAGAACGTAGTGGAGGTGGTCCGTGAAAATCTTAAGTAGATTTTTATCCGTTTCCAGCCGTGTCCATCCGTGGCTATTGTTTTCCCTTGCCCTGACGTCCTGCGGTTACCACGTCGCCGGCAAAGCCGACCTAGTCCCGAAATCCGTTCACTCCATCGCGATCCCGGCCTTCAGCAACATCACGACGCGCTACAAACTCACAGATCATTTACCGGAAGCCCTCTCGCGAGAATTCGTCTCGCGGACGCGCTACCAAATCGTCAACGATCCAAATCAAGCGGACGCCGTGCTGCGCGGATCCATCATCAATTACGTCGCGTACCCGACAATCATCAATCAGGCCACCGGCCGCGCTAGCGGGTTGCAGGTGAACGTTACACTCCAAATCACATTTACGGAACGCGCTACGGGAAAAGTGATCTACTCGCGGCCGAGCTTCGAAGCCCACCAGCGCTACGAACTCAGCATCAGCGCCAATACGTACTTCGAGGAAAGCGACGCCGCGCTTGACCGTCTGGCTCGCGATGTCGCGCGCGACCTGGTTAGTTCCATTCTGGAGAATTTCTGATGAGTCCCGAGCAGTATCTCCAGCGGCTGCGCAAAGGTTCGCCGTCGCCGCTCTCGCTCTTCATCGGCCCCGAATTGTATCAGCTCGGGATCTGCCGCAGCGCTTTGATGGAAACATTCTTGCCGCCGGAAGATCGCGAGAATGGCGTTTCACGCCACGATATGGAATCCACGAATCTCGTCGAAGTTTTGGACGATGCCCGTGCCATGTCGCTGTTCGCGGCGCAACGCGTGATTTGGGTAACTGGCGCTGAAGCCGCTTTGCCTCGCGGCCGCGCTTCCAGCCAGGAAGATTCCGGCGCGGCGGCCGATCTCGCGGCTTACGTCAAAGATCCCACGCCTGGAACCGTCCTGGTATTTGTTTGCAGCCGCTACGATTTCGAAGGCGACGACCGCGCCAAGCTGGAGCGCGTTGAAAAATTCTATTCATCCATTCCGGAAATCGTCGAGTTCAAACCATACTCGCTGGAAGCATCGCGGCAGCTCGCGCAAACACTGGCCGCAGAGAAAGGCTTGCAACTTGGTCTCGCCGAACTCGGCCTCCTCGTAGAATCGCTCGCCGGCGATGCCAGCCGCCTGGTCAATGAAATCGAAAAGCTGAGCCTGTACGCCGGAAAAAATCGCAAAGTCACTGCCGACGACATTCTTCAGTTAGTCCCGAACGCGCAAGCCTCCACGATTTTCGCGTTGGTCGCCGCCATGGGGCGCGGCGATCGCAAGAAGTCCCTCAGTCATTTGGACACGTTGCTGCGCGAAGGCGAATATCTTCCGCTCGCTCTCACCTTTCTCGCGACGCAATTCCGGCTTGCAATGGTCGCGCATGAAGCGAATCTGCGAACCTCGCAGCAGATCCAGGCGTATTTCACCAAACTCGGCATCCGCGTCTGGCGCGATCGCGCGGATCAGATCCATCAAACGGTCGGCGCGTTTTCGTTGAGCCGTCTGAATCGGGCGATCGAAAAAGTATCCGGCGCCGACCGCGCCCTGCGCGACGCCCGTCCGGACGACCGCGTGGTGATGGAAGAGCTGGTGTTCAGTCTGACTACTTAGAGCTCGATCTCGCAGCCTTCATAAGCGCAGGAAACTTCCATCGTGGTTCCCAACTGATTCGCCAGATGACGCGCGCGCTGCTCGATGTCCGCGACGAAATTGTCGTCGTGCGAGGGATCGTGATGCGTTAAGAAAAGCCGCTTCACACCGGCCGCGGCGGCCAGTTCCACGACATACGCATATGTGCTGTGACCCCAGTTTCGCTTGCTCACGTACTCTTCCGGCGTGTACTGCGCTTCGTGGATCAGTAGATCCGCATTGCGCATGTACTCGGCATGCTTGCGATCGCCCGGATCCAAAATCGCTTCCATGCTGCCGGGCTTAGCACCGTCGCGCCAAACACCTTCGGAAAACGGTTCATGATCGCTCAAATAGAGCACCGAAACGCCGTTCGATTCGAACCGATACCCGAGCGTCGGCGACGGATGATTCATCGGATGCGCATTCACTTTGATTCCGGCGATCTGGTGAGCTCCTTCGGTCAAGTCTTTGTAAGTGATGCGCGCCGCGAGCTGGTCAAGTTCCACCGGAAAATAGTGATGTTCCATCTGGCCGGACAGCACGTCATGCAGCGACAGGTGGCATTTTTCCGGGCCGTAAACTTCGAAGTGATTTCCGGGCGCAAACAGAGGCGCAAAAAATGGGAAGCCTTGAATGTGATCCCAGTGCGTGTGGGTCAGAAGAATCGAGGCGGAGATTGGTCCCTTGGAGGTGGCGAGCAAATGATTGCCTAGCTCGCGCGCTCCTGTGCCGCAATCCAGCACGATGTGCCTGCCTTCATCGGTGGTTAATGCAATGCAGGAGGTGTTGCCGCCGAAGTGGTTAGTGCCGGGACCCGGCGCCGCGATCGAGCCACGTGTACCCCAGAAACGGAGACGCATTGATTCCGTGGATAAGTATAGCGCGGGAAGCTACTCCACAATGGCCTGTATGGTTTGCGGAGCGTTTCCTTCCAGCCGGTTATTCACAAAAATGTAAGACGGCTCGGCGCGGTCGCGGGCGCGCGAAATCAGCAGGCGAAGCGCCTCGCGTGTGGCTGGGTTGGGGTCCTGAATCCGTTGATAAGGCGAAAACTTCTCGACGGCAGCTTCATAAGGACGGCCGCGCCTTAGTAGAGCGCGTGCCACGGTGAAATCGGCGGTGAAAATCTCAGGGAGCCGCATTTGATCCGCGATTTCGGGCATCCGCGTCCAGGCGTTGAAGACGTGCGCGATGCCGTGACTGCGCAAAGAGCGGAAGTATTCCGGTGTCAAGAATTCCTGATTGCGGATCTCGATCGCGTAGCGGAAGACCGGCGGTAGATTTGCGAGGAACGGTTCGAGATCGGCCAGGAAGGCGGCGGCGTCGCGATAGATCTGCTTGCCGAACGTTCCAAATTCGAATACCAGCACCGCGATCTGGTCGCGGTACGGTTCCAGCAAGTCGAGGAACGCCGTGCGCAACAGCACCGCATCCAGAAATGACGGATTGCTCTCGCCCGCGCGCGCTCCGTAGCGGACATGCACCGGGAACATACGGACGGTGATCTCTTCGGGAATTTTGAATGCGTATTTCAATGACGCCGGCGCGGACCGGAACAGCCGCTCCCAATATTGCGGCGTAGGGAATTGGTAGAAGGTAAAATCGCCGCACACAA
>DATGIH010000319.1:0-2699 GCA_035295865.1 Bryobacteraceae bacterium | reverse complement strand
CGGGGCGTTCTCTTGTCTTTTTTTGGGGCGCCATCCTGTTTGTTCTCGCCATGGGCGAACTCCGGATGACCTACTATTATGCGATCGGCGTGGCGCTTGCATCCGGCTACGCGGCAGATCGTTTATTTGCAATCGGCCGCAAGACCGGGTGGGTGATCTCAGCGTGTCTCGCGCTCCTGGTCTTTGCACCCAACCTGTACAGCGCCTTCAACGCCGATGTGTTCACCGGAATCAGCCCGGATTGGAAGGAGTCGCTCGATTGGGTTCGTACCTCCACACCCGAGCCGTTCGGAGATCCAGATTTCTTTTATGCCCGATATCGCGCCCGGGATTTCGGAGCGGATTATCAATATCCTGCCTCCGCGTACAGCGTGATGGCTTGGTGGGATTACGGCTACGCCATTGTCGACGTCGCGCGGCGAATCCCGGTGACCAATCCAACACAAGCCAACGCTGGTGCAGCGGCGGATTTCTTCCTTGCACAATCGGAAGCGGACGCTGTTCCGATTCTGCGCGAAAATCGCGCGCGTTATGTGATGGTGGATGAGCGCCTTCCGTTGTGGCCGTCAGAAGATGCGCTCATGGTCGGCGATTTTCCGATTTTCTTTCAGTACTCGCGTCTGCACCGCAAGCAAGAGTATCTGCTGCTCGCCTATCAATCGGGCCCCGACGGCCGACTACTCCCGAAAATCTTCTACCGTCCAGCCTACTACCGCAGTATGGCCGTCCGGCTCTTCCTGTTCGGAGGACAGTCCGCCGAAGATCACGAAGGCGCGGTGCTTCTCTGGCTGGAAGAGAAGAAATTTCCCAACGGCAAATTCTACCAGCAGATCGTGGACTCCAAGCGCTTTCAGTCGCTGCAGGAAGCCGCGGCGGCAGAGGCCGCTTGCCGGAATCAAGGTTGCCAACTGGTGAGTGACAATCCTTTGGTGAGCTGCACCCAATTGGAACCGCTGCAGCAAGTGCGAGCCGTGTTTGCTTCCACCAGTTCGGCGATTGGCATTGGCCGGAGTGCACGCAAGACCGTGCAGGTTTACGAATTCACGGGCGACTTCGCGCTGACCCGCTAGTGCGCAACTTGTCCCGCGGCGACAGCTTTCGGCGCCGGGCCCGCGAACGGCGGCGGCGAAACGATCGCCCCCGCTCCTGCGGCGAGCATGCCGGCCTGCGCTAATTGCGCCAGCGGCGACGCGAGCTTTTGTTCCACCAACACCTGGTTTGGCTGGAACTTGCCCTGTCGCAGATTGTCGAGCGAAACTCCGCTTCCAGGCGCGAGGACCGTGACACTGAACAAAGCCGAGGGCGAGACACTCGCCGGTGCAACGCCGCCGGATCCGATTGCCTTAGCCAGAGCGAGACTCGCTTCCGTAAACAAGGCGGAGCCTAGCAATTGAAGCTCGGACCCGTCAAAGAGCGAGCTGCCAAGCTGTTGGTTGAACGCCTTAACGATGGTCGCGCTGAAAGTAGTCATCGCCTTGAGAGCCGCCGCGGGATTTGTTCCTCCCGACTGCGCAGCTCTCGCGAGCATGGTGGCGGCGGAAACCACTGCCCCGATAAACTGCGCTTCAAAAACAATCAATGAGCCCAGAAGTGCCGGCAATTTGAAGCCGGGCGAAGTTTGAAGTGAAACCGCCATGATCGAATTCAGCGCGGCGTCGGCGTAAGAACTCGCACTCGACAGTCCCGCGTTCGTAAGCAGATCGTGCGTGTTTCGTACCGCGGTCAACAACGCGGATTGCGTCGCCGGATCGAACGCAAGCGGCCGCAAGCGCGTTCCATCGGCGAAGTCCCAATAGACATCGTGCTGGGTCGGAACGATGGTTGTTTGATCGGCCGCGATATCGAATGAGTTGATGCGGCGAAGCGCGGAATAAAGAACCATAGGGTACGATGCGCCGATGTTGCCATAGCGGTCGAGTTGTGAAAAATACACCGCTGGAATCAGATTCCGCAACTGGTCCTGGATGGTGGTGGAGAGCGCGAAGTAAGCGGGATCTTTCCCGTTCGCCGGCGCTTCCAGCCAGATCTTCAACAGATCCGGATTGACAGCGACATCCAGAGCGACCAGCGACTCGCCGATCTTGCCGGATGGAGCTTGCTCGGTCACCTTATCGAAATCGATGGCCCAATTCGCGACATCGCCGGCAGGCAACGGCAGCGAATAGTTCTCGATCAGCGGCGGCAGCATTTTGATCAACGCCTGTGTGGGCAGGTTTTGGTAGGCGGCGCGCATCGCGTATCCCATCGACGAATGAAAATCCTTCGGCTTGTTCACTCCTGCTGGAAAGTCGATGCTCATAGCGAGCGTCATCTGGCTATCGCGCGAAACCTTGCCGGCGGTGAACGATTGAACATCGTTGCTGCCCTGCACGGTGTACGCGAGCACGCGTCCGCCGCCGTCGTTCTTTACCGTCATTTTGCTCAACACATCGGTAGTCGCGGTTGTGCCGAGATCAAGGAACGGCATGGTGAACTCCACATGCGTCTGGCTGTGGTAGCCGTGCGTCAAGACTCCGGTATTCAGCGTCACTCCTGGGATTGTTGGATCAATCAGGATCTGCGTAAAGTCACCGTTGATGGCAGCTTCGAGATGAGAACCGACATGGGGATTTGCGTCGAAGTCGAAGACCACATCAAGAAGAGCGGTGTCGGTGGTCGCTTGCTCGTAGGTGGCGACGAACGTCATTTCATATTTCTTC
>DATGIH010000318.1:0-25679 GCA_035295865.1 Bryobacteraceae bacterium | reverse complement strand
ATTTGGGCGGCAATGAGCGCGGACTTTTGCCGGAACGCGTGGAGGGCGCGATCTGTTCATGGAGCATGTTTTCCGCGCTCGGTGTGCAACCAATGCTCGGGCGAGCGTTCACACGCGAAGAGGACAAGCATAGCGCGAAAGCTGTGGCGGTGATCAGCTACGGATTATGGCAGCGCCGCTTTGGCGGAACGCCCGATGTGCTCACGAAGCAGATCCGCTTGGACAGCGAAAATTACGACATCGTGGGTGTGATGCCGGTGGGGTTCGCTTATCCCGAGCGCAAGATCGAAGTTTGGGCGCCGGTGCAGCACGTGCTGGATCCGGAAACCATTACAAGCCGCGGCAGCCATCAGTTTTACGTGGTCGCTCGCGTGCGTGACGGAATCAGCCGGGCACAGGCATTGGCGGAAATCGACGCGGTGGCGAATCAGGTGTATCGGGCGCATCCGGGACAACTGATCGGGCGCGGCGCCGCGCTTCGACCGTTGTCCGAAGAGGGAACGCGCGATAGCAAAAGCTCGTTGCTGGTGTTGTTCGGCGCGGTGGGATGCCTGCTGCTGATCGCGTGCGTGAATATCGCGAACCTTTTGCTGGCGCGCGGATCGGAACGGCGGCGCGAGATGTCGATCCGGGCGGCTTTGGGAGCGGGACGGTCGCGGCTGCAACGGCAATTGCTGACCGAGAGCGTTTTGCTGTCGCTGCTGGGCGCGGTTGTCGGCCTGGGCTTCGCTTCAGCGTTGACCGCGCTTTTGGCGACGCGCGCGCCGGTGCTTCTGAATCGCAGCGATATCGATACGACGGCGCCGATCGGTTTGGATTTTTGGGTGTTTCTGTTCACGGCTGGGGTCGCGCTTTTGACCGGACTCGCAACCGGTCTAGTTCCGGCTTGGCAGGCAGCGCGTGCCGACTTGACGGTGGGACTGAAAGAAAGCGGGAGATCGAACACCGCGAATCGATCGCAACGGCGCTTCCGCAGTTCGCTCGTCGTCGTGGAAGTGGCGCTCTCGGTAATTCTACTGGTGTCGGCCGGACTTCTGCTGCGCAGCTTCGGCGAGTTGCGGCGGGTGAATCCGGGCGTGCAGGTGGATCGCGTTCTGACTATGGGGTTATCGTTGCCTGACGCGCGCTATTCGAATCGCGAGCAGATGGCCGGCTTTGAACGGCGCTTGATCGGCAATTTGCAGGGACTGCCGGGAGTTCGCTCGGCCGGAATTGTCACGTGCTTACCGGTGGGCGGTTACTGCGGCGATCGGATCTTCAAGATGGAAGGAAGGCCCGATCCTCCGGGAGAATTTCGTTATGCGCTGAGCCGCGCGGCGAGTCCGGACTATTTCGCGGCGGCCGGAATTCCGCTGCTGCGCGGCCGCGCGTTCGACGATCGCGATGGCATGGGGTTCGACGAAAAGCATTTGCATGAGAGCGCGCTTGTCATCAGCCAATCGATGGCGAAGAAGTATTGGCCCAATCAAGACGCGATCGGTCAGCGAATTCGTTTCAGCGAAGAAGGCGACCCCTGGTATCGCGTGGTGGGAATCGTGGGCGATGTTCGAATCAGCCTGGATCGCGAGCCGCTGCCGAGCATGTATCTTCCGATGCCCGATAGCGTGCAGCCGTTCTTCTACGCTGTGATCCATGCTTCGGCCGGGGATCCTGCAGCGCTTGCGCCAGCGGTGCGCCAAGTATTGGGCGGGTTGGATCCGGATATTCCGGCTTTCGATATCCGAACCATGTCGGGTGTGCTGGATGAATCTGCCGCGCGCCACAAGTTCACGGCGTTTCTGCTGGGAATGTTCGCGAGTTTGGCCGTGGTTTTGGCCGCCGTCGGACTCTACGGCGTACTCTCGTATGCGGTGGCACAGCGGACGCCGGAAATCGGAATTCGCATGGCGTTGGGCGCGGCGCATTCGCAGGTGCAGCGGTTGATTTTGCTGGAGGGGTTGCGGCCTGCAGCAGCGGGCGTGATTTTGGGCGTCGTGGGCGCTGCGTGGGCGACACAGTTTTTGCGGAGCCTGTTGTTTGGGATCGGCGCCGATGATCCTTCCACATTCTTGGCGGTGCCTATCGTTCTGTTCGGCGTAGCGCTGGCGGCATGCGCGATTCCGGCATGGCGTGCGACGCGGGTGGATCCGGCGACGGCGCTACGAAGTGAGTAGCTAGTCCGAACGCAGCGCTTGCATCGGATCAACGCGCATGGCGCGGCGCGCCGGGATCCAGGAAGCGGCGAGGATCACGAGCAACAGAAGAATCGCGATCGAGGCGAATGCGATTGGATCGGCCGCGCTGATTCCGGCGAGCCGCTGGCTGACGAGAAGATTGAATCCGAGTCCAGCGGGGGCGCCGACGGCAATTCCGGCGAGTCCGAGAAGCGCGCCTTGCTTGAGGACGAGCGCGGCGATCGAGCTGCCGTTCGCACCGAGCGCCATACGAATCCCGAGATCGCGCGTGCGTTGGGCAACCGACTGCGCGATTACTGCGTAAAGTCCGACTGCTGCTAAAAGCAGAGCCATCGCGCTAAACGCGCCGATCCAAGTGGCGGCCATGCGCTGCTGCCATAACGATGCGGCGGAGTGTTCGGGACCGGTTTCTGGCGCGTAAAGCGCGATCTGCTTGTCTATGGCGGCGACGGCCTGGTGGATCGGGCTGAAGCCGGTTGCGGTGCGGACTACCACCCGCATGCGGCCATCGTATTCTTGCGAAATCGGAACGTAAAGAAGTGGCGGCGCATCGCTGGTGAGCGCGAGATGGCGGACGTCACCGGCCACGCCGACCACTTCGAAAGGCGGACGCCTCGGACCGTTCCAGGATGGATACGCGATCCACTGTCCGATTGGGTTTTCACCTGGCCACATTTTTTCGGCGAGGCTGCGGCTGACAATGACGACGCCGGGCGCGCCGGCGCGGTCGCGATCTGTAAAATCGCGGCCTTTGAGAAGCGGGATGCGCAACGTTTGGAAATAGTTCGGTGCGATGTGGTTGATGTTGACGCGCAGCCCGAGCTCGAATTCGCGGCCTTGCAGGATTTCGGGAGGCGGCTCCTGGCCGGGATGGAAAATCGAAACGGCGCCGGGCCATTCGGTGGGCGGAACGGACGATGCGAGGGTGGCGGAAAGCACGCCGGGCGTCGCGGTGAGGCGCGTGAGAAGGGAGCGGTAAAACGCTTGGCCACGGTCCTCGGAGTATCGTTCGAGACTCAGGTCGAGCGAAGCCATCGCCACATTATTCGCGTCGAAGCCGGGATTCCCGGTGACAATCCGGTGTAGGCCTCGCAGCAAGACTCCGGCGCCGCTCAGGAGCACCAGCGAGAGCGCGACTTGTCCCGCGACCAATGTCGATCGGAGCCGCGTGCCGCGAAATCCGGAGCCAGGAAGGCCGCTTTTGAGCGCATCCGTGAGGTCAACTTTTAGGGACTGGATGGCGGGAAGAAGCGCGACGACGAGGCCGGTGATCAACGTTGCAAGCAGAGTAAAAAGAAGGACGGTTCGATTGATCCCCGCGTTCGCGCGACCGATGAGTGACGGAGCGTTACTGTTCGCTTGAATGGCCCAGACCGCGAGTAGCACACCAAGCGAGCCGGCGAGGAGCGCAAGAATGCAGCCTTCGGCGAGAAGTTGCGACACGATGCGCTTCCGGGGCGCACCGGTGGCAAGCCGGATGGCGATCTCGCGCGTTCGGTTCAGGGCGCGCAACAGCAGCATTCCAGCCGCATTGGCGCAGGCGATGGCGAGCAGCAGCGCTACGGCACCCGCAAGCAGTGCAAGAAGGCCGCAGATTTCGGCTCGATCGTCGGGGTACATGCCCACGCCGGCTGCCGCGACTGCGGTTCGCTTGCCGTTGGTGACAGGATAAGCGCGCGCTAAACCGGAGGCGACGGTCGCGATTTCCGCGTTCGCTTGACGCAGTTCGACGCCCGGCTTCAGGCGTCCGAAGAGAGACAACCATCCGGCGCTGCGGTTTTCGAAAATATCGGCCGAGAGATGCGATTGCATCCGCGGCAGTGTTCGGAGCGGAACCCAAAGCTCGAAGGGAAGAGAAAGTTCGGTGCCGTGGAATCCCTGTTCGGTGACGCCGGCGATGGTGAAGGGGTAGCCGTTGAGTTGGATTTTCGCGCCGATCGCGTTGGGGTTTCCGCCGAACTTTCTTTGCCACAGCGCATAGCCGAGCACGGCGGCGGAATCGTCATCTTCGGCGAGTAAGCGGCCGGCGGCTGGGCGCACGCGCAGTACATCGAAGTAGTTCGGTGTGACCAGGTCGCCGATCACGCGCTCGGGCGATCCGGCGTTGAAGCTGAGCGCCACGGCGGAGTGCGCGGCGAGTCCCGAGAGCGATTGGATGCGGTTGCTGTAATCGCGGTAATCCGGGTAGCCCAGATTGTCGAACGTTTGGCCGTTCTGCACGCGATAGAGCGAGACGAGGCGGCTGGGGTCGTGGATGCCGGGCAGCGGGCGCAGCAGGAGCGCGCTCACGATGCTGAAGACGGTGGTATTCGCGGCGATGCCCAGCGCCAGCGTGAGCACGACGATGGCGGTGAAGCCCGGCCTTCTCAATAACGTTCGTAACGTGTAGCGTAGATCGAGCATGTCCGTTGGGAAGACGAGCGCGGAGGCGAACTGTTAACCGTCCGTTAGGATGAAATTGTGAAGAAGCTGGTGCAGGTGATGTGGATCCCGGTTTTATTGACCGCGATTTACACCGGCTGGGTGCTTTGGCAGCGCCACGCTTCTCAAAATGCCCCCGCGAAGGCAGCGGCTGTGGATCCGCTGGCGAAATATGGCGAGCAGGTGAAGATTGTGCAGTTTTATTCCGGGAACGGTTCGATCGCGCGCGGAGAAAAGACGCAGATTTGCTACGGCGTGGTGAACGCGAAGCTGTTGCGTCTGGATCCGCCGGTGGAGAAGGTGTGGCCGTCGTTGAGCCATTGCTTCGATGTCGCGCCCGAGCGCACGACTCACTACACATTGACCGCGGAAGGCGCTGATCACAAGCCGATATCCGCGGAGCTCGATATCACCGTTCGATAAGTCGCAGATTGGAGAAAGGGCGCTCGCGGTATCGCTCCCTTGCGGTCGCGGTTCGGTAGCGGCGTCACGGCCTCCTCTTGTCTAACTAGGAGAGAGGCGCTATACTCCTAGTTAGGCTAGGAGACTCCATGGGAAAGACCGCAGACCTTCTTCCGGGCACGCTGGACATGCTGATCCTCAAGGCGGTTTCTTTGAAACCCTTGCACGGTTACGGCGTATTACTCCGCATCCAACAGATTTCGGGCCAAGCGCTAGAGATTCCGCAAGGGTCGCTGTATCCCGCGCTGTACCGGCTGGAGCATCAGGATCTGATCGCGGCCGAGTGGGGACAAACCGAGAATAATCGCAAGGCGAAGTACTACACGCTGACTGCCGCGGGACGCCGGCGGCTGCGCGAAGAGACCGCCGGATGGAATCGCCTCGCCACCGCGATCGCGTCGGCGCTGAATACGACGCCCGAGGAGGTGTGACATGTGGAAGCGGCTACGCAAACGGTTTCGCCCGATCACATCCCGAAGCGCGTTCGAAGACGGAATGTCCGAAGAGATGCGCTTCCACATGGAGCAGTTCGCCGAGGACCTGGTGGCGCGCGGCGTATCGCGCGAAGAAGCCGCGCGGCTGGCTCGCATCGAGTTCGGCAGCTTGCAGAACACAAAAAGCGATTGCCGCGAAGCGCGCGGCGTGCAATTGTTCGATGAACTCGCGCGCGAATTGCGCTACGCGGCGCGATCGCTACGCAAGACTCCCGGATTCACCATCACCGCCCTGCTCACGTTAGGCATTTGCCTGGCCGCGAATCTCACCATTTTCGCCGTGATGGACTCCATCCTGCTGCGCTCGCTTCCGTTTCCCGAAGCCAATCGGCTGGTGACCATGTACAACAGCTATCCGAAGGCGGGCGTGGATCGCGATGGTTCTTCCGTCACCAACTACTACGAGCGGCGCGGGAAGATTCTGGCGTTCGCATCGCTCTCGCTCTATCACTTCGGCAGCTCCATTGTGGGTGATGCCGGCTCCACCGAGCGGACGCCGATTACCGCCGTTTCCCCGGAATTTTTCACGACGCTCGGCGTAGGGCCTCGCCTGGGGCGCGCGTTCACCGAAGCCGAGACCACTTATCAAACCAACAATGTCGTAATCCTGACCGACGGCTTTTGGCGCGATCGCTTTCGCGCGGATCCGAACGCGATCGGGCAGCAAATCCGGATGGACGGCGTTCCGAGAACTGTTGTCGGGATCTTACCGGCAGGCTTTCGGTTCCTTTCTTCCGAAAGCCGGATTTACGTGCCGTTTGCATCGAGCCCGGCGGATCGCGCGCCTTCGGAACGCCACTCCGGCGGAAATTCCAAACAGTTGATCGCGCGGCTAGCGCCCGGCGCTACCGTCGAGCAGGCGCAATCGGAAATCGACGCGCAAAATGCCGCGCTACCCACGGAAGAACGCGTAGCGACGATGGCCCGGGATGCCGGATTTCGAACGGTTATGGTTGGGTTGCATTCCGATCATGTAGCAAGCATCCGGCCAACATTGTTGCTGCTGCAGGCTGGTGCGCTCGCGCTGTTGCTGATCGGCTGCATCAATCTGGTGAACCTGCTGCTCATCCGCGCCACTGGACGGGGCAAAGAAATCGCGGTGCGGCAGGCTTTGGGAGCGGATCGCCGGCACGTGGTGAGTGAAGTGATGGTGGAAACTACACTGCTCAACTTCGGCGGCGGATTGCTTGGGCTCGCGCTGGGCGCTGCGGGGATCCGTCTCCTCACAAGGCTGGGAGTGGACCGGTTGCCGCTGGGAGCAGGCGTAGCTATCGATGGGCGATTGGCTGCGGTCGCGCTGGTGGGCGCGATCGCGCTCGGCATTCTGCTGGCATTACCCATCGCGTGGTTCCATCTTCGGGACCATGTGGCGGAAGGGCTACAAATGGAAAGCCGCAGCGGAACCAGCGGGCGGCTCCCGCAACGTTTGCGGCACGCGTTCATCGTGGGACAGATCGCCTTGGCTCTCACGCTGCTAACCGGCGCCGGATTGCTCGGCTTGAGCCTGGAACGCGCCGCTCGGATGTCGCCCGGCTTCCGGCCGGATCACGTCCTCACTGGACGAGTCTCGCTTACGTACAAAAAATATCCAAACGTTCCGGCGGCCATCCGGTTTGTGGAAGCGGTGACGGCGGAATTGCAGCATCAGCCGGGCGTGGTGGCGGCGGGTGTGGTGACGAATGTGCCGCTCAGCGGAAACAGCGGCAAGAGCGCGGCGACGGTGAAGGGCTATGTAGTACGGCCGGGCGAATCCTTGCACGGGATTTATTCGTACAGCGTGGGCGGCGATTATTTCCAGGCGCTGGGGTTCTCGCTGCGCGAAGGCCGATTCCTCACAGCCGCCGATTCGCGCCGCCCGCAGCGGGTCTGCGTGGTGGACGACGATTTCGCCCGCTATTACTGGCCCAATTCCAGCGCGCTTGGGCAACAGCTATTCATGGGCGGCGAGGCGCAGGAGGATTCGCAGGCCTTCACGGTGGTCGGCGTAGTGGGCGCGGTGAAGCAGGCCGGGCTGACGGACGAAGCGGCGCAAGGCGCGGTCTATTATCCCTACGGCTACCGCCCGGACGGCGACATGTTTCTCGCGGTGCGTACTCACCTAACTCCGGAATCGATGACATCGATGATGCGATCCGCAGTCGCGCACGTGGATCCCGAGTTGCCGCTGAGCGACATCCGATCCATGGACACGCGCATCGCGGATAGTTTGATCGGCCGCCGTTCTCCGGCGCTGCTGGCCGGGATTTTTTCGGCGATCGCGCTGCTGCTCACGGCGATCGGAACGTATGGCGTGTTGAGCTACGCAGTGTCGGAGCGGCGGCGGGAAATCGGCATCCGGATGGCGCTGGGTGCACGGCCGCAGCAAATCCGCCGTCAGTTTCTCATGCTGGCGTTGCGGCTGCTGGCTATTGGGACGGTGCTTGGAACACTCGGTGGATGGTTGACGGGTCAGGCAATGCGATCTTTACTCTTCCATGTACCCGCGCTTCAGATGGCGATACTAGCGGCCGCAATCGGCGTCATTGGCTTGGTGTCAGTTGTGGCGTGTTTGGTTCCGTCGCAGCGAGCAGCGAAGATCTCCCCAATGGCGGTGCTACGCGCATAACCAGAAACGAGAAACGTTTTTTACAACGCGCCTTCGCCGCGATCGTCGTTGCGAATCCGGATCGCCTCGGCTACGTCATAGATAAACACCTTGCCGTCGCCAATCTTGCCGGTGCGCGCGCTCGCGACCACTGTTCGGATTACTTCGTCGGCGCGGCCATCCGGAACGACCAGTTCCACCTTCACCTTGGGCAGCAGATCCACCTGGTACTCCATGCCCCGGTAGATTTCCTTGTGGCCCTTCTGACGCCCGTGCCCGCGAACTTCCGTGATGGTCATGCCGTCGACGCCGATGGCCTTCAGAGCCTCTTTGACGTCTTCCAGTTTGTGCGGCTGGATGATAGCTTCAATTTTTTTCATGGCTGATTTTGTCGGGGGCTACGTTTCGAGATTATATCCTTCTTCGCCGTGCATGCTGACATCGAGACCTTCGAGTTCATCCTCGGGTGAGACGCGCACGCCGAAGATTGCGTCGCAAATTTTCAGGATGATCAAAGTTCCGGCGATGGCCAGCACCCAGGAGATGACAACACCGATGGCCTGGTTGAACACCTGACCCCCGTTGCCGTCTACCATGCCGAGAGGCAGGACCTTACCGGCGGCGTCCTTCAATCCGTCGTTCACCGCGCTGGTGGCGAAGACGCCGGTGAGCAGCGCGCCGAGCGTTCCCCCCGCGCCGTGCACGCCGAATGCGTCCAGCGTGTCGTCGTAGCCGAACTTGCTTTTTATCGCCGTCACCATGAAGAAGCAAACGATACCGGCAGCGGCGCCGATGAGCATCGCGGGGAACGGCTTCACGAATCCAGATGCGGGCGTGACGGCGACGAGTCCAGCGACCGCGCCCGAGATGGCGCCGAGCATGCTGGGCTTGCCGTTCTTGACCCATTCAGCGAACATCCAGGCGAGCGCAGCGGCGGCTGTCGCGAAGTGCGTCGCGATGAAAGCGCTGGTGGCGAGTGCATTGGCGGCCAGCGCGCTGCCGGCGTTGAATCCGAACCATCCGACCCAGAGCAAACACGCGCCGATCACACTGAGAACAAGACTATGCGGCTTCATCGGCTCCGACAGATAGCCGCGCCGCTTGCCGAGGTAGAGCGCGCAGACCAGCGCCGAGACTCCGGAGCTGATGTGGACCACGGTTCCACCCGCGAAGTCAAAGCAAGGGATTTTTCCTCCGGAGAAGGCGTTCAGCAATCCGCCTTTGCCCCAGACCATGTGCGCGAGCGGCAGGTAGACGATCACGAGCCAAAGCACGGTGAAGAGCAGCATCGCGCTGAATTTCATGCGTTCGGCGAAAGCGCCTGAGATGAGCGCCGGCGTGATGACGGCGAACATGAGCTGATAAATCATGAACGTCTGCTGCGGAATGGTTGCGGCGTAATCGGCGTTGGGCGCGCCGCCGACGCCGTTGAGGAACAAGTAACGAAGGTCGCCGATGAACGCGTTGCCTTCGCCGAAAGCCAGGCTATAGCCGAAGATGGCCCAGATGACGCTGACTACGGCCATCAGGGCGAAGCTATGCATCATGGTGCCGAGGACGTTCTTGCGCCGGACCAGTCCGCCATAGAAAAGCGCAAGGCCCGGGCCAGTCATCATCAAGACCAGCGCGGCGCTCACCAGCATCCAGGCGTTGTCGCCGGCGCTTTGCGCCGACTTGACGGCGGACTCGAGATTGGCCAGACGAGTTTCGGTGGATGGAGGCGCGGCCTGTGCCAGGGCGAGGGCGGGGGCAAGCAACGCCACCCAGATTCGATAAGGCATAGTCCATGATCCACTACGGAACGGGGGCAGGATATCGGAAAGTTTGATCGGGGGGATAGAAATTTCTATTGGGGGACGGGTTCGGAAGCATCAGTTTCAAGGGCAGCGGGCGTGGTCTCGACCTTCATCGACGCCGGACGCTTCCACTTCATCCCGCCGCTAAACTCCAGGCCGACCAGAAATTTGGTGCCCTTCTTGATGCAGGTCCGCACCGAGCCTGAACCCACCAGCGCGATTTTGTCGGCGCGTAACCGGATGTAAGAACGCTCCGGGAGCGCTTCCGGTACCTGAATTCGGATGCCGGACTCGCAAATGTCGATGGAGCGCGCGGTGGCGAACCGCTCGTGCCCCAGCCGGTCCGTCCACATCACGTCGACGGGAACGGCTACTTCAATTCTTGCTTGACGCCGCATTGCGATCTTATATATCGGCAAAAACATCCACGGTCTTCAGTGGGGCTATACTCTTCATAATCAAGGCGAACGTGCAACTTCCGCACCGGATTGGAAAGTACGATTTGCTAGAGAGCCTGGGTGGTTCCACGGCGCAGGTCTATCGCGCGAAGGATTGCCATCTGGGGCGCACTGTGGCGTTCAAAATCCTCTCGGACGCGGCGCTGGCCGATCGTGAAACCAAGGCGCGTTTCCTCAGCGAAGCTCGGCTCACCGGCAGCTTGACGCACGAAAACGTGATCGCGTTTTACGATTACGGCGAAGTGGAGGGCCGGCCGTACCTCGTAATGGAGTTTCTCGCCGGCGAAAGCCTCAGCGCGCAGATCCGCGAAGGGCGCACTGGCGATCTGCGCACGAAGCTGGAAATAGCGCACCAACTTGCCAGCGCGCTGCGCTATGTTCATTCGAAGGGCATCATCCATCGCGATGTGAAACCGGACAACATCCGCGTGGACGCCACTGGCCGCGTGAAGCTGGTGGATTTCGGAATCGCCAAAGCGGAAGATCTTTCGCTCACCGGCGCCGGTTTCACGGTCGGCACGCCCTATTACATGGCGCCCGAACAGATCCGCGGCGCAAAACCAACTCAGCTGGTGGACGTCTACTCTTTTGGCGTGGTGCTGTTCGAGCTGCTCAGCGGAATCCGCCCGTTTGAGGCAAAAGCCGTGGACGACATCTTCGAAATCATTCTGCATCAGCCGTTGGACATGGGGCCGGTCGAGCGTCTCAACGCGCCGCCGCGGCTTGTGGAGTTGATTCGCGGGTTGACGGACAAAGATCCGGCACGGCGTCCGCAGAATTTCGGGGAAGTGATTCGAAAGATCGATTTGATCGCGGTGTAGGAAATGCAACCATTCGAAGCCGCAGTGCAGGCAGTGATCGGCGGCGATCTTGCGAAGCTGGAATCGCTGCTCAAGGGCGATGCGGAATTGGTTCGGGCTCGATCGTCGAGCAAGCATCATGCGACGCTTCTCCACTACATCGCGGCGAACGGCGTGGAGGGCGAGCTACAAAAATCCCCGAAGAATGCCGTGGACGTAGCGGAGATGCTGCTGCGAGCTGGCGCCGAGGTGGACGCGCTGGCGGATATGTACGACGGACAGTATCCGGCATTGAGCATGCTGGTATCGAGCACGCCTCCGGCCGAAGCCGGTGTTCAAATTCCATTGGCGGAAACGCTGCTGAATCATGGCGCGGATCTGGAAGGCGCCGGGGCAGGCAAATGGCGATCGCCGCTGATGACCGCGCTCGCGTTTGGATTTTCGGCGACTGCGGAAATGCTGGCTCGCCGCGGAGCGCCGGTGGACAACGTCGCAGCGGCGGCTGGACTAGGGCAACGGGAAAAGGTGGAAAACCTGCTGCCCGCGTCCGATGCCCTCAGCCGCCATCGCGCAATGGCATTGGCCGCGCAGCATGGCCGCAAGGAGATTGTGGCGCTGCTGCTGGATGCCGGCGAGGATCCCAATCGCTACAATCCCGACGGAAATCATTCGCACTCGACGCCGCTGCACCAAGCCGCGCTGGCAGGCCATTTGGACGTGGTGCGGCTGCTGGTGGAAAGCGGCGCTAGGTTAGATATTCGCGATACCGGCTATGAATCCACTCCGCTCGGCTGGGCAGAGCATGTGGGCCAGACTGAAATCGCGGATTACCTGCGAGCAAGAGGGACCAATCCCGAGCCCCTAGTCCCCAACCCCTAGTCCCGCCTTTGATAGACTCGGTGGTTTAGAGGAGTTCCCATGTCCGAAAATTCGAATCCCACCCGCCGCGATGTTGTGAAGGCCGCCGGCGTGGCTACTGCCGCCGTCGCAGCCATCGGTCTTGAAAGCGCGCCCGCGATTTTGAAGGTGCATGCTGCCCCGGATCAAATGAAGTACGGCGTCATCGGCCTCGGTGGACGCGGCAGCTATCTTCTCAAGCATCTGGCCAAAGTGGACAATGGCCGATGCGCCGCCGTCTGCGATCTGGATGACGCGAAGATGGACAAAGCGTCCGGCATCATTGGAACGAGTCCCGCCAAGTACAAAGATTATCGCGAGCTGCTGGCGGACAAAAATGTGGAAGCCGTGATCATCGCGGTCCCGCTGTTCGAGCACTTCCAGGTAACAAAAGATACACTCGCGGCGGGCAAACACACCTTCTGCGAAAAGAGCCTGGTGTTTAAACCGGAAGAAGTGCACGCTCTGCGCGCATTGGTTCCGCAGTATCCGAAGCAGGTGCTGCAAGTAGGACTGCAGCGCCGTTACAGCAAGTTTTATCAGACCGCGAAAGAGCTGGTGGACAAAGGCGCGCTGGGCGATGTCACGCATATCCACGCGCTATGGCATCGGAATCCTGGCTGGGTGATGAATGGGTTCAACTGGCGGTTGTATCGCGAATACTCAGGCGGCTTGGCGGCGGAACTGGCGTCGCATCAAGTGGACGTCGCGGATTGGATCTTCGGCTCGTCGCCCGAATTTGTGATCGGCGTGGGCGGGTTGGATACATGGAAGGACGGCCGCGATGTATTCGACAACATCCAGCTCATTTACCAATATCCCAAGGGCCGCAAACTTACTTACAGCTCGATTTCCACGAACCACCACTTACCGATTTTGAATAACACGCGCCCGGAATTCGGCGAAGTAATCATGGGTACCGCGGGGACGCTCGAACTTACCGTGGGCGATGGCGAATCGACGATGCCGACCGCGATGTGGTATCGAGAACCGGAAAAAGTCACGGCGCACAAGGCGGACGGAAAGGCTCCGGCCACATCGGCGGGAGCTAGTTATGCGTTGGGCGGATCCACCAAAGGCTTGCCGCTCGCGATGGCAACCGACCAACTGGTTGTCGGGCCGAACGACTCGTTCCTCGAACGAGAAAAGAAGCACGCGCAGCGCTGGCTCTATGGAAAAGGCATCATGGCGGATGACGAAGATCGCAATCCGGTGGAAACGCAGTTGGAGGCCTTCTTCAACGATTGCCACAACGGCGGACATCCCAAGGCAGATCTCGAAGTCGGATTGCGGGATTCCACGGCGGTGATTCTTTCGAATCTCTGCATGGATCAGGAGCGCCGCGTCTACTTCAACGAAATCGACAAGCTCGGCACCGACGTCAGCCCGCAACAGATGGCGGCGAATCTGGCGGCTTCGCAGGCGAGTTACAGTAAGTCACTCGCGGCCAAGAAAAAGGTTTCGTAAGTGGGCTGGTCGACGTTTCGCAATCGCCACGTTGCTCAAATAGAAAATGACGGCATCCGGGTAACTGTCACCGCGGAAGGCGGACACATCGCCGAAATACTGCACAAACAGAGTGGCGTAAATCCGCTGTGGGTCCCGCCCTGGCCTTCCATTGAGCCCTCCACTTACAGCCTGGAAAAGAATCCCGAGTACGGCAACGATGCCGAGAGTAAGTTGCTCTCCGGGATCATGGGCCACAACCTGTGCCTGGACCTTTTCGGCGGACCATCCGAGGAGGAAGCGGCCGCCGGGATGACAGTGCATGGTGAAGCGTCCATCGCGCGCTACAAGATTTCGTTTACCGACCGCGAAATGAATACAAGCTGCGAGCTGCCGGCCGCGCAACTCAAGTTCGAACGGCACATCAGGTTGGATGGGCAATTGGTTTTGCTTTCCGAAACCGTCGAGAACGTCTCGATTCTCGATCGGCCGATCGCCTGGACGGAGCATGTTACGCTGGGCCCGCCGTTTCTCGAAAAAGGAGTGACGCAGTTCCGCGCTCCGGGAACCAAAGGCCACACAGTGGCGAGCAAATCGGATTTCGAGTGGCCAACCGCTCTCCGCAAGGGTGAAAAAGACGATCTGCGATTGTATACGAACGCGGCCGAATCCGGAACGTTCGACAGCGTATTGATGGATCCACATCGCGATCGCGCCTACTTTTTCGCCTATCATCCGAAGACGAAAGTTCTGCTGGGCTACATTTGGAAGCGCGCTGATTTTCCGTGGCTCGGGCTGTGGACGGAAAACTACGAGCGCAAGCTGCCGCCCTGGAGCGGCCGCACACTCACGCGCGGCATGGAGTTCGGCGCATCGCCGGTGGCGGAGAGCCGCCGAAAGATGATTGAGCGGAACACGCTGTTCGGCGTCCCGGCCTATCGCTGGATTCCGGCGAAATCGAAGCTGCACGCCGAATATTGCGCCTTCGTCACGGTCGCGGATTCAATCCCAAACAGTCTGGAAGAACTCAAGATCCACATTCCCGCCTGACACGATCACGCCGGTCTTCCCGAGGCCTTTCGGCAGTTTGTGATCGAACAAGGCGGCGGCCGCGACCGCGCCGCTCGGCTCGACTAACATTTTCATGCGCGTGAGCAGGAAGCGCATGGTATCGCGGATTTCTTTATCGCTCACCAGGATCACTTCTTCGACATGCTTTTGCATGATTGCGAATGTCAGCTCGCCAGGTTTGGTCGCGCGCAAACCATCGGCGATGGTGAGCGGCATGGGAATCTCGATGCGTTCGCGCGCGCGAAAGGAGAGATACGTGTCGTTCGCGTCCGCCGGCTCAACACCGAAAATCCGGATGTTCGGGCGCAGGGCTTTCGCGGCGATGGCGCAGCCGGACATCAAGCCTCCGCCCCCGATGCAGACCACGAGAGTGTCGAGATCCGGAACTTCTTCTAGTAACTCAAGCGCGGCGGTTCCTTGCCCGGCGATGATCCAGGGATGATCGTACGGTGGAACGAGCGTAGCACCGGTTTCTTCCGCGATCTTTCTACCGATGGTCTCGCGGCTTCCGAGCATCCGGTCGTAAGTGACCACCTTCGCGCCATATCCACGCGTCGCTTCCAGTTTCGATTTTGGCGCATCGGCCGGCATCACGATGGTGGCCGGAATATCCACGGAAGCCGCCGCGATTGCGACCGCTTGCGCGTGATTGCCGGATGAGTAACTCACCACGCCGCGCGGCAAATCGTCTTTGGGTATGGAATAGACGAAGTTGGACGCACCACGAATTTTGAAGGCTCCGCCCCGCTGGAAATTTTCACACTTGAAGAACGTAGGACCGCCCGCAAGAGTGTTGAAGGTTCGAGAAGTAAGCACCGGCGTCCGCCGCGCAATACTCTTGATCCGCTCCGCGGCGCCCCGTATGTCGTCAATCGAAATATCCGTGTTCATCCGTGTGAATCCGTGGCTAAAACAACGACGGTATCAACCGCATCGCGCCCGGCCGGAAGCTTCAACAATGTGGCGCCATCCACCTGCTTGACCTCGACACTCTGCCCGCTCCCGAGCATCGCGGCACTGCGGATGTGCGTCAGCTTCGGCAGCGCCAGTACCTCATCACTCCAATCCAGAATGTGTACGTAGATTTTGCCGGATTTTTGCGTCGTCACGCCCCAGGATCGCGGCGTGATGGGTCCGCCGCGCGTGTCGTAAATGGATTCGCCGTTCTTGCGCAGCCACTCGCCAATTTCGTGCAGCGTCTTGGCGAACTCCGGCTGAATTTTTCCGGTCGGCATGGGTCCCACATTCAGCAGGAAGTTCGCATTGTTGCCCGCGGCCTTCACCAGATACTGAATCAACTGCGGTGTGGTCTTGAAGTGTTTGTCACCGCTGTTGTAGCCCCAGGCGTCGTTCATGGTCTCGCAGGTTTCGAGAGGAAGCGCCCCGATTTCGGATTTGCCGCTAAATCCGGTGGTGTTTTTTCCCGGAAGATCCTTCTCGAACATCTGGAAATCTTCGCCGTCAAAGGGTTTCAGATGATGATTGCTGCCAACGAGCGCCGCCGGCTGCAGGCTGTGAATCAATCCGTAGGTTTTTGCCAGCCGCCAATCGGCATCCGGACGATCCCACATGCCGTCGAACCAAATGCCGGCAATCTCGCCGTAGTTGGTCAGCAATTCGCGAAGCTGGTTGTCCATGTAGTCGAGATATTTGTTGAAATCGCCCTGTTCGGGCCGCCCGGCGGTGGTGCCCGTGTGTCCACGCGGATAGTAATCGGTGTTGTGCCAATCGAGCTGCGAATGGTACAGGAACAGCTTCATACCCTGCCGGTGACACTCGTCGGCGAGCATCTTGATCACGTCTTTCTTGTAAGGCGTGCGATCGACGATGTCCCAATCGCGTTGCTTGGTGCCCCACATCGCAAACCCGTCGTGATGTTTACTGGTGATGGTGATGTACTTCATGCCGGCGTCTTTGGCCATCGCCACCCACTCCGCCGGATTGAACTCCGCCGGATTAAATTGCGCCGGGAGTTTTTCATATTCGACGATCGGGATCTTCTCATTGTTCATCACCCATTCGCCGCGCCCGAGCACGCTGTAGACGCCCCAATGGATGAAAAGCCCGAACTTGTGATCCTGGAACCACTGGCGCGCTTTGAGATTTTCAGGTGTCGGTTGGTAATTCTGCGCCATGGCGGCGGTGCCTAACAACATCAGCAAAAATTGTTTCATATCAGTAACCAGCTTTTTTATCCACGAGATTTCGGAGAGGTTGCCCATTGCGGAAACGCTCCAAATTATCCAGGAAAACGCGCATCGCCAGGTCGGGCCAACCGACGGTGTGGTCGGCTGAGTGCGGCGAGAGCAGAACGTTTTGGAGATTGAAGAAGGGATGGCCCGGCGGAAGCGGCTCTTCGTCGAAAACGTCGAGCACGGCGCCCCGGATTTGTTTGGCTTGTAGCGCCGCGATCAGCGCCGTTTCCACGATCACCGGCCCCCGGCCGATGTTGATGATCACCGCCGTTGGCTTCATCGCGGCGAATTCCGCTGCGCCAATCATACCGCGCGTTTCGGCGGTCAGCGGAGTAGTCACCAGTACGAAATCGCAGATGGCTAACATTTCACGCAGTTGATTGGGCGAATAGGTACGTTGTAATTCGGGATCTTGATCCGCTGCGCGGCGGCGAACCGCCACGATCTTCATCCCGAAGGCGCGTGCGAGACGGGCCGATTCGCGGCCGATATCGCCATATCCCACAATGCCGAGCGTTTGGCCGCGCAGCATCTCGATATCGAACTGCTTCCACTCGCCGGCCTCCTGGTTTCGAACCAGTTGCCGCAGATCTTTCGCGAAAAACAGCATGGAAGCCAGCGCAAATTCGCCGAGCGAATCCGTGAACGCGCCTTTCCCGTTGGTCAATGGGACCGGGCTATCCACGAGTTCCGGGAACAGCATCTTCTCAACGCCGGCCGACATGGAGTGAGCCCAGCGAAGGTTTTTCGCCACCGGAAAAATGGTACGAAACAGATCGCCTTCCGCATTTCCGATGAAGATCACATCCGCGGTGGGCGCATGGTGTTTTGCGAACTCCAGATCGTTGCCAGTCTGAATGTCGACGGATTCGCGAAGCGGATCAAGCAGCCGAAGTTGCTCGGCGGCGGGATTCAGAAGTACCAGAAGCTTGAGACGAGCCATCCAAAGAAGGAAGATAACACGTCGGCGCCATCCCTAAGCCCCAGCCGCAAGGGACAACTGCGCTCCCTCGTGCCGCAAGAGCCACTGCTTGCGCTCCAATCCACCGCCGTAGCCAGTCAACGATGTCGATCCAACCACACGATGGCACGGCACGATCAACGACACCGGATTCACCGCGTTCGCATGTCCCACCGCGCGCGACGCTTGTGGATTTCCCAAGATGCGCGCCAGCTCGCCATACGTTCGCGTTTCACCCGCGCGGATTTTGCGTAGCTCCTTCCAGACTTTTTGCTGGAACGGAGCGCCGCCAAGCGTCACCGGAACTGAATCGAGCGAATCCACGTCGCCGGCAAAATATCGCTTGAGAATCGGTTTCAGCCGGTGCGGATCGCTGCCCTGGCGAAGTTCGAACGATCCCCAGCGCCGCTCGAAGATCGGTCCCCAGCGCTTTTCGTAGCCTTCGAAGCCGAGCCCGCAGATTCCCTCCGCGATCGACGCAAAAACAACTTTACCGATGGGCGATTCAAACTCATCGTAATCGAGCAGCATCAATTTACTCCTTTTAGGGATTCCCACAGATACATCGCAGCGTAGGAGCGCCAGGGCCGCCAGGCTTCGGCCGATTCCGCCAACTTCCGCTGCGACGTCATTCCCGCAGCTTTGAGCAAACCGAGATCGGACGCAGGAAATGCATCCGGATCGCCGAGCGCGCGCATCGCGATGTAATTCGCGGTCCACGGACCCACTCCCGGAAGCTCGCACATGCGTCCGATCATCTCTTCGCTCGAAACCGCGCCGTCGAACCGGATTTTGCCCTCGGCGACGCCTCGCGCGAATCCTCGGATCGACTCGGCGCGCGCTTTTGGAATGCCAATCACCGTTAGATTCGCGTCGGCCAGCACCTGAGCCTTGGGCGGTCCAAAACGTTCCACCAACCTTCCGGTGAGCGTGGTGGCGCCCTTTACCGTAACTTGTTGGCCGAGCATTGCGCGCACGGCAAGCTCGAACCCGTCCCAGCATCCGGGAACCCGCAGCCCGGGATGTTGCTTGACGACGTTCTTCAACGCGCGCGATTTTCCCAAGTGCGCCCCGATCTCAAATGTGTTTGCACGCAGATCGAAGAGCGACCGGATTTGATCCGCGATGCCGCGCAGATTCTTCATGCTATCGGGCGTGATGCGCGCCACCAGCCAATTTTTCTCTGCGCACTGCGTGATTTCGACGCCGGCGCGGCGATAGGAATCCGCGCTCACCTGTTCGAGAGCAGGTACCGCACGCGGCGCGATGAATTCGAGCAACGCGTTCCAATCGTAGGGCGGACGATAGTGCAGCTTCAGTTCGACGGTCCCGGCCGGGGCGTCCGGCGGTGCCAGTCTGCGCAACTCTTTCGGATTCCGCCGATATGCATTGCGCAGAGCTTCGTTGAACCTGCGCAGACTCGAGAATCCGGCGGCGAACGCGATTTGCGAGAACGGCAGATTCGTCTCTGTGATTAACCGTTTCGCAAACAACACGCGCCGCGTTTGCGCCACGACGACGGGCGGAACGCCAACATGCTCTAAAAAGAGCCGTCGCAAATGACGATCGGTGAGACCCAGGCGCTCCGCCAAATCTTCGGTCGAACCTTGATCGAGCGCGCCGTCCTCAATCAGCCGCAACGCCCGGCTGACCGTAGTGGATGTCCCCGCCCACACCGGAACGTCGGGCGAAACTTCCGGACGGCAGCGTAAGCACGGACGGTAGCCTGCCGCGAGCGCTGCGGCGGCGTTCGGATAATATTCCACATTGCGACGTAGAGGAGGCCGTGCCGGACAAATGGGCCGGCAGAAGATGCGCGTTGACTTCACCGCCGTGAAGAACAATCCATCGAAGCGGGCGTCCCTGGCGCATCCCGCGCGATAACAAGCGTCCGCGTCCATGAGCTGAGTATGGCGCATCTCATCGAATCAGACCAGCGGTTTTCGGACATGGATATCGGCCCACTTCTCCAGGTAGACCAATTGCTTCACTACATGAGTGACCATGATATAATGACCATAGTCATGAGCTTCATCATCGCGGCTGGTCAATTCAAAGCAAAATGCCTCCGGCTTCTGGACGAAGTTCAGCGGCAGCGTTCGGAGATTGTGATCACCAAACGGGGCAAGCCTGTAGCGAAGCTGGTCCCGGTAGCCGGCAATCCCCCAGGTTTCATCGGCAGTATGAAAGGAACTATGGAAATCTTGGGCGATATCGTGTCTCCCATCGACGTTCGCTGGAATGCCGATGAATGAAGATCTCCTGCTGCTGGATACCCACATCTGGCTGTGGGCGCAACTTGGGCTAGTCGACAACATTTCGCGTGCTGCCTTGGCCGCGATTCGGCGGGCCGAATCCGCAGGTCGCCTTCGTGTTTCGATTATCTCTCTTTGGGAGCTTGGCATGCTCACGCAGTGTGGCCGAATCTCACTTCCGCAGGATGTTAGGACATGGGTACGGGACGCGCTTACGAAACCAGGAATCTCGCTGGCGCCTCTGACACCTGAAATAGCGCTGGAAAGTAGCCATCTTCCTGGTATTTTGCACGGCGATCCTGCCGACCGAATCCTAGCGGCAACGGCAAGGAATTTGCGGGCTACCCTGCTCACCAAAGACCAGCAGTTGCTCGAGTACTCGCGCCAGCATCACCTGCGCGCGTTGTCCGCTTAACCAAGGATCAAAGATCAGTGATCAAAACCATCATCTTCGACCTCGGCAACGTCATTATTCCGTTTGATTTCAAGCGCGCGTACTCCAGGCTTCAGCCGCTGTGCGATTATCCGGCTAGCGAAATTCCGGCGCGGATGCGCGGAACCGATCTCATCTCGCGCTTTGAAAGCGGCAAGATCCCGGCGCGGCAGTTTGTTCAGGAATTTTCCGCACTGCTCGAGCTTCGCATCAACTACGAAGAATTCTGCGATCTTTGGACCAGCATTTTTTTGCCCGAGCCGCTAATTCAGGATTCGCTGCTCGCGAATCTGAGCGATCGCTATCCGTTGATGATTCTGTCGAACACCAATCCGATTCATTTCGAAATGATCAAGTCGCACTATCCGCTAATGCGGCATTTCCGCGAATGCGTGTTGTCCTACGAAGTCGGCGCGTTAAAGCCGCATCTGGAAATTTACGGGAAGGCCGTTGAACGTGCCGGATGCCGAGCGGCAGAATGCTTCTTTACCGACGATCTGGCGCCGAATGTGGAGGCGGCGCGCAAGCTCGGCATGGACGCAGTGCAGTTTCAATCTGCAGGACAGCTAGAGGATCAGCTCAAGACTCGTGGCCTGCTTTGACGTGTCGCGCACGCACTCTGCGTGCCGCTTTCCCACTCATGGGAACGCCTTCAAAGTAGTTCCTCCCCATGTGGTGTTCGCATGAGTGCGAACACGGCACGTTGAGAACGTGCGCTACGAGCCTTTGCGCCAGGCCTGTTCCAGTTTTTCGGCGAACATGGAATTAGGCTGAGGCGCGAGCTTTGGAGCAGGGTGCACCACCGGCATAATCGGTGCAGGCGGAGGCGGGACCGCCGGCTCGATTGGCGCTGCATCCGGCGGGGGCGCGGCCCGCTGAGCAACTACGCGCTCTTCCAGATACTTCTCTTTCTTCAAAATCGAGCGGTCCAGCGACGCGTTGTACGCCGTCCATTCGCCATCCACCAACCGGTCCTTGGCCACCAAAGCGCGCATGCATTCCATCTTGGAATCCAGGTTATCCAGATGATGGAGCAGCAACGCTTCAGGAAACTGCGGCAACTTGGGCGATCCAAATTCCAATTCGCCATGATGGCTAAGGATCATGTGTTCCACCAGCACGCGCAGCTTGGGCGGAAAATCGGGAAGGCGCTGCAGCTTCTCATGCAGGAAACGCAGGCCGATCGCGATATGGCCCACCAACTGTCCTTCGCTCGTGTATCCGAAACCGCGATCGTAGGTCAGCTCCGCGACTTTGCCGACATCATGCAGAATTACACCAGTCAGAAGCAGGTCGAGATCGATGTATTTGTAATGCGAAGCGAGCATGCGCGCCAGATTGCAGAGCGAGAGCACATGCTCGATCAATCCGCCCAAAAACGCATGATGTACTTGCTTCGCAGCCGGCGCCGTGCGATACATGCGCGCTAGCGGTTCGTCGGACATGAAAGTTTCGAGCAATCCGCGCAGATGGGGATTATCGATGCCGGCAATAATACTTTGCAGCTCCGCGAACATTTGCGCCGGATCGCGTTCGGACGCGGGAAAGTAGTCGGCGAAATCCACATCGGCGTCCAGCACGCGCGCCATTTTGTGGATCGTGAGCTGCATCCGGTTCTGGAACACCTGCAGCAGCCCCTTGACCTTGACGAAGTCGTCGCGCTCGAAGGTTTCCATCACTCCGGCCACGTTGTCCCACATCTTCGCATCCACGTCGCCGGTTCGGTCGCCCAGCAGGAGCGAGAGATAGGGTTCCCCGGATTTCTTCTGCCGAACGTCTTTCACGTGCACCAGGAAAGTTGTCGTAATGACCTGGTTCGGCTTTAAATCACAGACGAAGGATTTCATGAACGGCTACTGGGAAGAGCTGGTGGAACCGGTGTGCGTTCCGGGAACGGGAACCATCCAGAGCAATCGCTTGTGCTTCGACTGGCTGGCAACCGCGGCTTTCGTGATGGTCTCGGGCTTAAGCTGTGCCGGATCCACCCACGAAGTATCCTTGCCTGGGGCAGCACCGCTGTCGACATAATCCGGCTTGATTTCGAGGAACGCTTCTTTGCGCAATTTCGTGAGATACTCGCGCACCATGGGCTGCATGCGTGGCGCGTAAAGCCGGTCCTGAATCTCGCCTTCCACTTCGTTCAATTCTGCTTGGCCGGCCTTTTGGTGCTCTTCCACGCGCAGGATCAGAAATCCGGCGGGAACCGTGATCGGATCCGTGACATAACCCTTTGGTTTGTCCCACACCGCATTTTCCAGCGCGGGAGCGAGAAAGCCTTTCTTGTATGGATCGAGCGCGCCAAAAGATTTGGCGGTCACGGAATCGGAATTGTCGCGGGCTAGTTCCGGGAATCGTTCGCCGCGGCGCGCGCGAGAGACCAGATCGTCTGCTTTCTTCTTCGCTGCGGCAATTCCGGCTTCGTCCTTGCCTTCCGTGGACACCAGTATCTCGCGCATGAAAATCCGCTCTTCGCGGACGAAGTCCGCTTTGTGCTCGTTGTAGTACTTCTCCATCTCTTCGCGTTTGATGCTGACGCGTTCGCCAACCTCCTGCCGAATGACGCGCTCACGCAGCATCTGATTCTTCTGTTCGTTCCGAAAATCTTCGAATGGCATCCCAACTTGTTCTCTCACCCATTCGTGGAATTTGTCCGGATCGGCAATGCCGGATTGCTTTTGCACCTGAGCGATTCGCTTGGCCAGCTCCGAATCGACGTTGATGTTCAGGTCCTTCCCCTTTTGGACCAGGAGCAGGCTGTCGATACGATCCTGCAGCAGGTGTTTCGATTCCTCGGCCACCTTTTGGTCCAACGCGGCGCCCGCCAAGCCCTCGCGTTTGAGCGCTTCGATCAGCTCCGCGCGAGACTTTTCGAGATCGCTGCGTGTCACGATATCGCCATTGCATTTGGCGACGATCTCCTCCACCACCTTCGCATCGGTGGCAGCGAAAACAGACCCGGACACGGCGAGCAACAGGGGCACCAGGAATTTCATATACCACCATTATGGCTGAAGAATGCGAAAGAAGTGGGCGCCGCAAGGGCCGAAAAAGGGCAACAGTGTGCCGGATTTTCCCGCCTCCCGATCACCTGCCGGGCGATTGATAAACTGTGTACGGGGAGATAACAGGCACAACCGATGGCAACGCCAACCAGCTTACAAGCTTCGGTGGATGTCGCGCCCGCGCGGGAAGATCTCATCAGAGCTTACCGCGCGATGTACATGGCGCGCCGCTTGGACGATCGCGAAATTCTGCTGAAGCGGCAGAACCGAATTTTTTTCCAGATCAGCGGCGCCGGGCATGAGGCGGTGCAAGCTGCTGCAGGCCTGCTTTTGCGGCCGGGGCACGACTGGTTTTATCTTTATTATCGCGATCGGGCGTTGAGCCTGATGCTAGGCGTGACGGCCGAGCAGACGCTTTTGGGATCCGTGGGAGCAGCGGCGGATCCAAACTCCGGCGGCCGCCAAATGCCTTCGCATTGGAGCTCCGCTGAGCTGCATATTGTTTCCGGATCGTCCCCCACGGGTACGCAATTCGTGCAGGCAGCCGGATGCGCGCAGGCCTACCGTTATCTCGATCCGGATTCCGACGAAGTCACGCTGGTGTCGAGCGGCGAAGGCGCGACGAGCGAAGGCGAATTTTGGGAGTCGCTCAATGCGGCATGTCTGGAAAATCTTCCGCTGGTCTATTTGATCCAGGACAACGGCTACGCCATCTCGGTTCCGGTGGAAAAACAGACCGCGGGCGGAAATATCGCGAAGCTGGTGTCTGGATTTCCAAATCTGAAGCGCCTGGAAGTGGACGGCACCGATTTCATGGCGTCCTATCACGCGATGTCCGAAGCCATCGCGTACGCGCGCGAGCGGAGAGGCCCCGCCTTGGTGCATGCCACCGTGATCCGGCCCTACTCGCATTCTCTTTCCGACGACGAGAAACTTTATAAAACGAAGGCGGAACGCGCCGCGGAAGAAGCCCGCGACCCGATTCTCAAATTTCCCGAGTGGCTGGCTTCGGAAGGCATCTTGGATCGGCAAGCGCTGCAGTTGATCGTCCATGAGGTGGATCAGGAGATCCAAAACGCGACGGACTCCGTGCTAAAAGCGGAGCCGCCTGCGCGAGATTCGGCATTTCTTTATTTGTATTCGGATAAAATTGACCCGGCTTCGTCGGAATTCGAATCGGAGCCGGATTTCTCGGGCGATCCGCGTACCATGGTGGATGAAATTAACTGGACGCTGCACGAAGAAATGCGGCGCGACCCCCGCGTGATCGTGTTCGGCGAGGATGTCGCCGATTGCAGCAGGGAAGCAAGTCTGGCGGAAGTGAAGGGCAAAGGCGGCGTATTCAAAACCACCGCCGGATTGCAAATCAAGTACGGCGGCGAACGCTGCTTCAACAGTCCGTTGGCCGAAGCAGCAATTATCGGGCGCGCCACGGGACTCGCGACGCGCGGACTGAAGCCGGTTCCCGAAATCCAATTCTTCGATTACATCTGGCCGGCCATGATGCAAATTCGCGACGAATTGGCCACGCTGCGCTGGCGCTCGAACAACGGATTCAGCGCGCCCATGGTGATTCGCGTTCCCATCGGCGGATATTTGCAGGGCGGCGCTATTTATCACAGCCAGTGCGGCGAAGTGGAGTTCACGCACATACCGGGTTTGCGCGTGGTGATGCCTTCGAATGCTCTGGATGCTTGTGGGCTTTTGCGAACGGCGATCCGGTCCGATGATCCGGTGCTGTTTCTGGAACACAAGAAGCTGTATCGCGAGCCGTACAATCGGTCGCCGCATCCGGGCCCGGATTACACCATTCCGTTCGGCAAGGCGAAGGTGGTGAAGAGCGGCGAGAGCCTGACCGTGGTGACGTATGGCGCTCTGGTGCAGAAATCGCTGCAGGCCGCGCTGCAGTTGGAGCAGCGCGATCCGAAAACCACGATTGAGATTCTCGATCTGCGATCGCTCTCCCCTTACGATTGGGAAGCAATCAAAACGTCGGTCGAGAAAACCAGCCGCGTGATGATCGCGCATGAGGATTGTTTGTCCTGGGGCTACGGCGCGGAGATCGCGGCTCGGATTGCTAGCGAACTGTTTGAACATCTGGATGCGCCGGTAGGCCGTGTGGGCGCGCTCGACACCTGGGTGGGATACAATCCGGTGCTCGAGAATGAGATTCTGCCGCAGGTGGAAAATCTGGCGGCGGAGATGGAACGGCTCGTCAATTTCTAGTGAG
>DATGIH010000317.1:0-2261 GCA_035295865.1 Bryobacteraceae bacterium | reverse complement strand
GGCCATACCGGATCCTGTTCGCTCCAGACGGGAAATCATTCTTTGTCACGAGTTGGGCCGATGGGACGCTGTATCATCACCAGTCGAGCAATGGCGCTCAGTTGCAGCCGCTGCGGCTGGGGCCGCATCCTACAGACATCGTCTGGCGCGAGCGCGCTAGTGGTGATGACGAAGACGTCCCCTGGAAGACGCGTCTCTTCGTGAGCGCGGCAAATACGAATAGTGTTTACGCCATCGGGGTCTCTGAGGCGGGCGATCTGCAGAGGCTCGAGACTATCAATGTGGCCACCACCCCTCAGCATCCCCTTGGCATGACGCCTAGCGCTCTCGCCCTCAGCGCGGATCAGAAGAAGCTGTACGTGGTCTGTTCGGATGCAAACGCGGTCGCCGTAGCGGATATCACTGGCGCCCGGACACGCGTGCAGGGCTTCATTCCCGTGGGCTGGTACCCCACAGCGGCGCGGGCGTTATCTGATGGACGCCTCATCGTCTTGAATGGGAAAGGCGCCCGCAGCTACCCGAATCCGGAAGGTCCAAACCCCACCCTCAAGCCGGTGCCCATGGGCCAATACGTCGCGACTATCCAAACCGGCTCGGCATCGGTGATTGAGCCATTTTCGGATCGGCAGTTAGACGACTACACCAAGCAGGTGCTTTCCAATTCTCCCTATACCGACGAAAAGCTGGAAGACAGCAACCTCGGCGCGATTCCATCCGCAATTCAGCATGTGCTTTACATCGTGAAAGAGAATCGCACTTACGACCAGGTGCTCGGGGATATAGGCAAGGGGGAAAGCGACGCTTCATTAACGCTCTTCGGCGAGAAAATCAGCCCCAATCACCACAAGCTCGCGCGCGAATTTGTTCTCTTCGACAACTTCTACGTGAACAGCGATGTCAGCGCCGACGGACACAACTGGGTGACCTCCGCGATCGCTAACGACTACGTTCAGAAGCTCTGGCCGAGCAACTATTCGCGCCGCAATCCGCTATATACCTTTGAAGGGGGCGAACCAGCCGCTCTGCCGCCGGCAGGATTTCTTTGGACCAACGCTATTTCGCGAGGCATCTCAATCCGCAACTATGGTTACTGGGTCCAGAATAAAGAGCCCGCACCTGCCCAGGGCGCGCAGATCCAGGAAGTTCGCGATCCGGCTCTTGCACCGGTCACGAACATGAACTACCGCAGTTTCGATCTGGATTATCCGGATGTCAAGCGAGCCGAGGTTTTCTTGAAAGACGTCGCGGATTTCGAAAAGACCGGACAGATGCCCGCCCTGATGATCCTGCGGCTTGGCAACGATCATACCTCCGGCACACAACCCGGAAAAATCGCTCCACTCTCATCCTTCGCCGATAACGACTATGCCCTGGGCATGATTGTGGAGGGTATTTCGCGCAGCCGGTTCTGGCAGAGTACGGCGATCTTTGTTCTGGAAGACGACGCCCAGAATGGTCCGGATCATATCGATTCGCATCGCTCTCCGGCATTCTTGATTTCTCCTTATACCCGCCGGGGCGTAATCGACAGCACCATGTACAACACTACTTCCATGCTCCGCACCATGGAACTGATTGTCGGCTTACGGCCGCTGACCCATTACGACGCAGGCGCGCGGCCCATGTTTAATGCATTCGCAAGAGAACCCGTGCTGGGCGCCTATGCGGTCGAGAAGCCTCGAATCCCGCTGGACGAGCGAAATCCTGCAAATTCGCCGACTGCGGCCCGTTCGGCGCGGCTCGATTTCGCCGAGGCTGATTTGAACGACGATGATGAACTGAACGACATCCTCTGGCGCGCGATTCGCAAGACGGACCCGCCACCGCCCGTGCGAGCATTCCTGCAACGCTCACACTGAAGCCGGGTACTATCCGTAAATCATAAACTACAGGAGATTTCCGTCAGGATCTCGCACGTAGACGCTAGACGAGTTCTTCTTCCGCCCGCCCTGCCGCGGAACCGGCCCTTCGATCACCTTCGCTGCTGCTCGATCGAGCATTTGCTTCAAAGCTTCCGCTGTGCCGTCCCAGACAAAGCACAGATCGCCGCATGGCGGGTTAGCGGCGGGAGCGCGCAAGGTGAACGATTCGCGCTGCCACAGCGCCGGACGGTGAAAATTGATCATCTGCTCGCCGATGTAGACCGTACAGATGCTGGGATTTTCGCGCACTTCCAAACCCAGACCGCGGTAGAAGGCGATCATCGCCTCGGTGTTCTGCATGGGCAGCGCCACATGGTCAAAACCACGAATTCCTTGGCC
>DATGIH010000316.1:0-9665 GCA_035295865.1 Bryobacteraceae bacterium | reverse complement strand
GAGATATCCAGCAGCAGCCGGCGCTCGGCAGCCAGCAGCGTTTGGATGCGGTCCGCCATTTGGTTGAAACTCGTGCCCAGGTCCCCGAGTTCATCCTTCCGCTTGATAGTGGTTCGCGCGGCGAGATCGCCCTGTCCGAATCGATCAAGCACGGTTCTCAACCGGCGCACGGGCGATGTGAGGGTATACGAGAATGCATAACAAAGCAGCATCACCAGGCCGATAATCCAGAGGTGTGACGGCTGCAGAAAAAAGAACGACAGATTGGTGCGGCGCTGATCGATGAGAAAAAGCCAGTATCTCTTGCTTGAATCTTGCCGAGCAATCACGGGCCGGCGCACGGTAAAGGGGTAGGGGAGCCGCCACCGGCTGCGCGTTGGCTGGCGCAACAATTCCGGGCGCGTTTGCCCAGTCAGCAGGTCCGTGCCCTGTGCATCCGTGAAAGCCACTTGCACCTGCGCGAGGCTTTGGAGCTTTGCGAGCGTCGCTTGCAGCGCCGCCTGGCCGCCTGCCTCATATGCCCTGGCTGCTTCCTCCGCCTGCAGATTCAGCAAGGTACTAATGGGACCACGCGGCTCGGACGCGCTGAATGTGAGGGCCGTGGTAAGAATAATTCCGGCCATGGCGATCACCGTGGTAGCCAGGAACCAGAGCAGTGTTTTGGCGAAGAGCGATCTCATCTCATTTCACCCGGCCACCGCGTCCTCGGGACTTTGGCAGAACTGATAACCCACGCCGCGGATGGTCTTGATTACCGGCCGGCTGCTTTCGAGCTTCCGCCGCAGGTGGCTGACATGCATGTCGATGGAGCGATCGAACGGGGTAGATTTGCGATTGTACAGGCTTTCCATCAATCCGTCCCGCGAAACCACACGTCCGGCGTTGCGCATGAGCTGTTCCAGAATGTCGAATTCGAGCGTTGTGACATCCACCGCTTTGCCATCGCAAATGACTTCGCGCGTTCCCGGATCGAGCAGTACGCCGTTCACCTCCACCCGGCCGCGCGTGGATTTGGTTTCCGTCCGGCGCAGGATGGCTTTTACACGAGCGCTGAGCTCGCGTGGGTTGAATGGTTTCGGCAAATAGTCGTCGGCGCCGAGCTCCAGTCCGACAATGCGATCCACGTCCTGGCCGCGAGCGGTCAACATCAAGACCGGAACCCGCGACGTGAGCCGCAGCCGCTTAAGAATTTCGAATCCATCGAGGCCCGGCAGCATGACGTCAAGAATAACCAGATCATAGCCGCCCTGGAGCGCCAGATCGAGCGCAGTGTGACCCTCGTGGACGCACTGCACCGCGAAGCCTTCGCGCTCCAGGAATTCCTTAAGCAGCGAGCAGAGCTCCACGTCGTCATCGACGATCAGAAGACGCATCGATTTAATAGTAAAACGAATTCAAGTTCGGGCCATGTTTCTTACCACTTCACTGGAACTCCGATTTCCAGCGGCCAGACCTTGGTTTGCGGAAAATCCTTTAGTAGTTCCGACAATTCATCCGGGCGTCCTGTCAGAGCGGGGAATGTTCCGAAGTGCATCGGAACAACCTTCTTCGCTTTGAGTAGGCGGCAAGCGAGCGCTGCCTCGCGTGGGCCCATCGTGTAAAAATCGCCAATCGGCAGGAATGCGAGATCCGGTTGATACAATTTTTCGATCAACTGCATGTCGGAAAACACATTGGTGTCGCCGGAAAAATAGATCTTGCGTCCATCGGCGAAGTGCAACACATAACCGGCCGCTTCGCCGCCGTAGATGATTTGGTCGCCATCCTGGATACCGCAGCTATGCACGGCGTGCGTCATGGTGACTTTGATCGGACCCACGTCCTGCGTGCCGCCCTTGTTCATCCCACTGCAATTTTCCACGCCTTTTGATGTCAGCCAGACGCAGGTTTCGAAGATAGCGATTACTTTGGGCTTGAATTTCTTGGCCAACGGAACCGCGTCGTGGATGTGATCGAAGTGCCCGTGCGAAATGAGCAGCGCGTCAATCCGATCGAATTTGTGATCTTTGGGATACGCCGGATTTCCTTCCACCCACGGATCCATGACAAGCACTTCGCCGGACTCCAGGCGAAATTGAAAACAGCCGTGACCGAGCCATGTGATCTCAACCATTTCACAATCCTTTCTGCGGCGGATGCACTGCCGGAAGCTGTATGCCGTCACCCAACTTCGCGAAGCCGGGAATGGTAATCGGCAACCGCCCGGTGAGTGGGATCTCTCCAAATAAAACTTTCGCGAGGGACGCCTCTGAGCTGGGTGTGGGGCTGTACGTCGTCAGGTAAGCGGCGGCGTTGGGAAAGTTGCGCGCCAGATAGGGATTGCCCAGCGACGCTAAGGTCACAGGAACTTTTCCAGCTAAAAGCCCGTTCAGGAAATCGGGAAAAGATCCGGCCAGCGCGACATTGCCGCGATAGGCCGCTACGCTCACGAACGCCGCGACGATGATTTGACCGCAGCCCGCGCTCTTTTGCGCAACCTGATCCAGATCCGCCGGGCTCATCCCGGGATCCAGCGCAGTGGCCGTCATGTTCGGCGCCCGCTTTTTCATCTCTTCAATCAAGCGCAGCCCTTGCTGGCCGTGCCGATTCTCGCTCAGCGTAATGAGGCACGCGCTCTCGGCATTTCGAAGCGGAAGCTGATCCTTGCGATCATTGACCAAAGTGACGGCATGATCGGATACCTGTTGCGCGCGCTCCTCGGATTCGGGCGAATCCACTTGATCGGCGATGCCATCCAAGTCCACGATTCGCTTGCGTAGTAATCCGAGCTGGATTTTCGCGGTGAGGACCTTGGCCACGCTTTGATCGAGACGCTGTTTCGTAATTCTGCCGCTTTGGACTGCGCCTACCACCCCATTGATCGCATCCTCAGCACGCTTTGGCATGAGCAGAACATCGTTGCCTGCTTCGATCGCGCGAACGGCCGCTTCGGCGGTGCTGAAATTCGCCGTCAGTCCTTGCATGTCCATTGCGTCGGTGATGGTGATGCCATGAAAGCCCAACTCATCGCGCAGAACGCCAGTAATGATTTTTGAAGAAACAGTGGCTGGCACATTTTCGGATTCCAAGGCCGGCACCGCGATGTGCGCCGTCATGATGGAATCCACACCGGCGGCAATCGCGGCACGAAAGGGCTCAAACTCCACAGACTCCAGCCGCTGGCGGTCCGCGCTAATCGCGGCGAGGCCAAGATGGCTGTCCACCGCGCTGTCGCCGTGTCCCGGGAAGTGTTTGGCGGTCACCAGCACGGGACTGAGTCTTTCCGAATGCGCGCCTTGAATGTAAGCGCGGACGAACTTTGAAACCTGCGCCGGATTCTCGCCATAAGATCGGATGTTGATGATTGGGTTGTCCGGATTGTTGTTGATATCGGCAACGGGGGCGAAGATCCAGTTCACTCCGAGCGCTCTGGCTTCGCGCGCAGTCTCGGCGGCCTCGGCAAATACGCCGTCCACATCCTGCGCGGCGGCAAAGGCCATGTTGTAAGGCCACGCGGTGGTGGAATTGACGCGCATGGAAGCACCGCGTTCAAAATCCGCGCCGACCAGCAGCGGAAGCTTCGAAATCTTCTGCATCCGATTCAGCAGCGCAGCCATCGCGTACGGTTCCGCGTTCTTAATCCCGGAGGCCATGGAATGCCCGGTGACGATGAGCCCGCCGACATGCAGATCGCGCACGAAATGGTCGTATTTTTTCGACATGGCGGATCGCCGATGCGCGGGCTCGCCGTAGATGGGCATGATGATCAGCTGCGCGGCTTTATCGCGCAGCGTCATGGTCCGTAGCCAAGTGCGTACGGTGAAGCTGGTGGTGGAAACGCCGGTTTTCTTAACGGGAGCTCTCGGAGTTGCGGAAAACGCGAGCAGAGCGCAAACGATTGAAGCGCAGCAAGCGCGGAGGAAAGAGTGCATCCATCTCTACTTTATCCGGTTCCTGGTGGCGAAGCCAGAACCGAAGAACAGAGCAACCGGATAACCGATGAACTAGCGCGGTGAACGCCGCGCTATTTTTTCCTTCCCGGACTGAGACGCCGCAGGCTTCCTCGCCGGTGCCTGCCCTTTGCGCAGCAGCCGATTCACCGAGCGCACCAGATGGCTCACTTCATTCGAGCTTTTCTGGAGCACCACATCCGCGCCAGTGTTCTCTTCGTTCAATCCGAGCGTGTCGGTGAAACCGGAAATCAGGATCACGCTCATGCTGGGATGCTGCTTGCGCAAACGAGTGATGAATTCCACTCCGTTCATCTTTGGCATCTTGTAATCCGTCACGACCACGTCGAACCGTTGTCTGCCGCACAGTTCGAGCGCTTCGAGCGGCGCTCCAGAAGTCATCACCTTGTGCCCCAACTCTTCCAGTACGCTGCGGCGCGCGGATAATCCGAAGCTATTATCGTCGAGCAGAAGAATTCGTCCGCTGAGGTTGGAGGAAGAAGGTGAGGTCGGCATCGAGAAGAACAAAGCGAAAATATCACTGTGTAACACGACTGTCAATCGAATTTCTACCAGCTTGGAAAAACGCGAGATCGAGAGCTTGACTCGCGGCGCTGAGATGTGCCAACTTCTCTACAGCTTTTTCGGTGCGGCTCTACTCAACCTCGCGCGGCGCCGTGTAGCCACCCTTCGCGATCACCGAATACTTGATCGGCTTGTGTTTCTCGTCAACGATCTTCAACGCTTCGCCGTTTTCCGGATTCACCAGCTCCACTTTGATCTTGCGATATTTCCCATCCTTCGCCTGATTGGAGGGATGGTAAGCGATGGAGTACTGATTGCGGAGCGCCTGCGCGATGGTGTTGTAGATGCCCGGATACTCAGCGAGGAAGCGCGGGAAGAACGCCTGCCCGCCGGTTTCCCTGGCGAACGTATTCATCTCGTTGTCGGCTTGCAGGAAGTCCATGCGTTGTAGCGGGCCCATCCGCTGTTCGGCCATGATACGAAGCGCCTGTAGGATGCTGATCGCATAGATAGGGACCCCGCCTTCCTGGATTGCCTTGCGGGCTTTGTCGAATGTCAGCTTGCTGAACGTATCGCGCCCGGTCGCAATGAGCAGGATCGCTTTGCGCCCTTCGATATTGCTCATGCGTTGCACGGTGTCCACTACTGCGTCGAACATATTCGATTCCGAGAATCCCGGAATGCGCAGGCGCTGCATGGCTTCCTGGGTCTTCATCCGGTCGGTTGTGAAGTCCGAAAGAATCTCGGGATGCATGTCGAACGCGATCACCGCGAGATAATCATCCGGCTTCAGCGTCTGGACGAATCCGTAGGACGCCTGCAAGGTTTCGTACCAACCCTGGCTATAGTAGCGCTGGAACAGATTGCTGAATTCAATCACCATCGCGATCGTCATGGGAGCATCCGCGTTGGTGCTGAAGGTGCTGATTTGCTGCGGGATGTTGTCCTCGAGGACGCGAAACCTGTCTTTCGGAATGTTCGGGATAAAGTGGCCCTTGTTGTCTAACACCGAGACTTCGATCTGGACCGCCGTGACGTCGCTGTGAAAGGTGGGCAGGCTGCTCGGTGTATCTTTGTCCTTCTTGTATTGGCTTGGGATTTTTGGCTGATCCGGGTTTGTGGTGGTGTCGGTAGTATCCGCAGGTACATCCTTCTTCTTGGGTTTAGCGACGGTTTCCGACGGCTGAGACTGAGGACCCTGCTGGGCCGTCGCCAACGGAATACGAATTCCGGTCAGCAACAATACCAGCGTTAACAACACGGCGGCTTTCAAATATTTCATAAAGACCATGTGGAACTATATCAACAAAATGACGTTTCGGCGGCGGCGCGAGTTTCTCCGAGAAGCCTATAACCATTTAACCATGTGACGGAAAACCGGTCGCAGCCGCTTTCCATCCGCGTGTTAAACTTATGGGTTCCGCATCAAGGAAGCCTTCAATGAAATATTTAGCAAGCACTCTTTTGTTCTGCGTCGTTCTGTGTGGACAAACGTCCCAGCCTGCGGTGGCTCCGGGCACCCCTGCGCCAGGCGTGCAGGCTCCGCCGCCCGAAGCTCCAGCGCCGGCTCCGGTAACTCCGCAAACCGTGGTGGCCGAGGTGGAAGGCAAGAAACTCACCGCCGCGGAAGTAGATCAGATCTTCGCGGAACTGCCCGGCCAGTATCAACAAAGCGCGCGGATGAATCCCTCGCGTGCGCTCACACAACTTCTGATGTTCCATTACCTTGCTGGAGAGGCCGAGAAAGCCAATCTGGATAAACGGCCGGATTTGAAAACGGCGCTCGATTTCCAGCGCATGAACATCCTGTACCAAGCCGAGATGAACGAGTACAAGGACAAGATCCCGGTAACGCGCGAGGATCAGGAAAAGCTCTACCACGACAATCCGGATCGCTTCAAACAAGTCAAGGTAAAAGTGATTCATTTGTCGTTCAGCGCCACTCCGGATAAGCCCGGCCCCGACGGCAAGAAGATGATGAGCGAAGCGGAAGCCAAGGCCAAAGCCGACGAACTGCGCGCGAAGATTACGGCCGGCGAGGATTTCGGCAAGTTGGCGCGCGAGAATTCCGATGATAAGAGTTCCGCGGCCAAGGACGGGGATTTCGGAACCATTAGCCACAACAGTCCATATCCGGAGCCGGTAAAAAAAGCGGTGTTCGCCTTGAAGGAAGGCGAAGTGAGCGAGCCGGTGAAGCAAGCCAACGGATTTTATCTGATCCGGGCTGACTCCGTGGTTCTGCAACCGTTCGGCGATGTGCGTCCGCAAATTATCGAGGAGCTGAAGCAGAGCCGCTTCATGGAGTGGATGAAGAGCCTCGAGACCAAGTTCGCGGTGAAAGTTGAAAACCAGTCTTACTTTGCGCCTAAGCGTCCCCCGCAGCTCCAGACGGTCCGTTAAGTCACTCCAACAGCGGCTGCCGGATTTCGAAGGACGCGCCATTCGCATTCGATTCCTGCCGGGCTTGACCGCCGGCAGCCGCAAGCTCTACTCCAAACGCAGCTACGGCCGGCCCGTCTACGCGGGTACGTTCATTCGCAAACGCCGGATGGTGCTGGATTCAGAACTCGCCGAAAAACCGAGGGAGTTGGCGCGCATCCTCACGCATGAGTTGTTTCATTTCGTCTGGGCGCGGCTGGGAAACCAGAAGCGGCGATCCTACGAAGAACTGTTGCGCCAGGAATGGAAGGAGCGCGCGCGAGGCGAACTTGGATGGTCCGCGGAATCGCGAAAATCGATTCTTCCCCGGCGTCCCGATCGCGCTCACTGGCGCGATTACCTCTGCGAAAGTTTCTGCGACACCGCGGCCTGGATGTATTCCGGGGTCGACCGTCATCCGGAGTTCACATTGGCGAACCGGCATCGCGACCGGCGGGCGGAATGGTTTTACGCGAATTTCGAAGGCCGAAAAATCCCGATATAATCGGAAAAGGAGATGGGCTTGCTCAAACTGAGTCGAGCGGCGGGATTGTGGGTGGCACTCGGCGGTTTCCTCGTTTGGACCGCCTGTTCGAACATTCCGGAAGCCGGCTTCGGACCACGGTCCGTCAAAGCTGCGGTCAAGCCCGACAAAGAGCGCAAGAGCGCCCCGGAATTCGCCCTCAAAGATTCCAACGGCCAAACGGTTCATCTCACCGACTACAAAGGCAAGGTTGTTCTGCTGGATTTTTGGGCGACTTGGTGCGGACCTTGCAAAGTGGAAATCCCCTGGTTCATCGAATTCGAGCAGCAGTTCAAGAATCGCGGATTTGCGGTCATCGGCGTATCGATGGATGAAGAAGGCTGGGACGCCGTGAAGCCGTACATCGACGATCACAAGATCAACTACCGGGTGTTGCTCGGCAACGAACAGGTTAGCGACATCTACGGCGGACTGGACTCGCTCCCAACTACGCTGCTCATTGACCGGCAGGGAAAAATCGCTTCCGTCCACATTGGGCTGTCTTTAGGAAAAGAGGAATTCCGGGATGACATCGATCACCTGCTGGGCGCGTCGAGCGCTAATCTTAGCAATTCTGACCCCCTCCTTACTGCCGCAAAGTAAAGGTGTTCTAAGCGTAAGCCCGGTAGAGAAACTGACCATTCCGCGCGGAGCATCGCGTGAGCTGAAGATCCTCGCGCAACTGCAGCCCGGCTTTCACGTGAACAGTAATACGCCGTCCGAAGAGTATCTGATTCCGTTGAAGCTGACTTGGGCCAAAGAGCCGTTGCAGGCCGAACAAGTGATCTATCCGAAGCCGCAATCGGAGAAGTACGACTTCTCACCCACGCCGCTTTCGGTGTTCAGCGGCAATTTCGAAATCGTGACCAAGTTCAAAGCTCCCGCCGACGCCCGCAACGGTCCCGCGATCATGAACGGCAAACTCCGTTATCAGGCCTGCAACAACAAAGAGTGCCTGGCGCCGCGGACGGTGGAGATAGCGGTTACGTTGGATATCCAATAAGAAAAATCCAGCACGGGTGCACACGGATAAAGACTGTCCCATCCGTGTGTATCTGTGGCTATCCGTGGCTAAGAAACGAATGCAACGCCAGCGCGAGAATTTCCTGCAGTTGACTCAAATCGAAGTGCGCCGGAAAACCAAGCCGGTCCGCCAAGAATCGATCGCGCAGCATTCCTTCCAGCATTCCCATTAGCGCCGAGCGGATCGCCTGCGGATTCAGATGCGCGCGCAACATGTGCGCGTCGGCCAACTCCTGCAGCACGCCATCCACAAGCTTCACGAAGCTCATGAAGCCTTCGGTGAGCGCCACCATCTGCCCTTCTTTGCGGATCCTGCGGCCCTCCAGCAAAAGCAGCAGCTTCAATTCCGGATCATGCTCCAGGTGATCGAGCACACAGCGCGTGATGGCCTGCAGCCGATCCACCGGCGACCTGATCGGCTCGATCGCTACCCGAGCTTCTTCGGTGATCCGCGTCCAACCCTCGATGAAAATCGCTTCCAGCAATCCGGCTTTGCTGCCGAAGTGCTTCATCAGTTGCGATTCGCTGGTGCCGGCTTGCCGCGAAATTGCGGATGTGCTGGTGTGTTCGTATCCCCGGTTCGCGAACAGAGTTTTGGCAACGCGCAGGATGCGCTCGTGAGTAGATGTCCCCGGTCCTTTTAATGGCTCCGGAGAAGTTCGCGGGACCACGAGGAGATTATACACCCGGAAAAGTACTGGGTTCGGCGTTTCGCATTAACTCGGCATGCTCTTCCGGACGAGTGTCGTTCAAAAACGTGCCGCAGCCACTTTCCACCGAGGCTAGATATTTCAGTTTCGTGGGACCGCGCTGAATGGGTAAAAAATCGATGTGAAAGTGAAAATAGCCGTGTGACCCCTTCGCGGGCGCTTGCCTCAGCAGCATCATCAGCGGCATCGGGAACCCGTAAAGATTGTCAAACTTCCGGCGAACGATTTTGAGGATCGAAGCAAGCTGCGTTCGCTCGCGCTGGTCCAGATCGGCTAGATTTTGAAAGTGCCGCCGCGAATAAATCTGCAGCTCAGTGGGAAAACGGCCGAAGAACGGTAGCAGTGCGACAAACGCGTCGTTGGAAGCCACCAGCCGGCGGCCGTCTTCGATCTCACCCGCGAGTATCCGGCAATATAAACAAGAATCATGTTCGCGCTGATTAGCCGCCGCCGAATCGAGTTCACTTTGAACCAGCGGCGGGATGAACGGAAAAGCGTAGATCTGCCCGTGCGGATGCGGCATAGTGACGCCGATCG
>DATGIH010000315.1:0-14283 GCA_035295865.1 Bryobacteraceae bacterium | reverse complement strand
GGTCGCGCCATCGCGGCCAAGCGTGATCTACTCCGTCATCGAGTCGAAAAAATCCGCGCTCTATCGATCCGACGATCTCGGCCGGACGTGGAGCGAAGTCACCACCAACTCCATCATGGGCATGCGCCCCTTTTATTTCGGTCTGCTGATTGTCGATCCCAAGGATTACAACCGCATCTACAAACCCGGCCTCTATCTCGCGGTCAGCAAGGATGGCGGCAAAACGTTCGGACCCGTCGGTCTTAGCACTGGCGTGCATTCCGATCATCATGCGCTCTGGATCGATCCGCAGCAGCCCACCACTTTGTACGACGGCACCGACGGCGGCGTCTATAAATCCACCAACTACGGCGGCGATTGGACTTTCCTGCGCAATCTTCCGGTCGGCCAGTTTTATCACGTCACGGCCGACATGGAGCAGCCGTACAACATCTTCGGCGGACTGCAAGACAACGGCGCGTGGATGGCGCCGAGTCAAGCGTCGGGCGGCATCCAGAATCGCGATTGGAAAAATATCGGATTCGGCGACGGATTCAATGCCTTCGCCGATCCCGCCGACAAGAACGTCGTCTATTCGGAATGGCAGAACGGAAAGCTGCTGCGCTACTACAAGAACACCGGCGAGCTGAAATCCATTTCGCCGTTTCCAAAATCGGACGAGCCGAAATACCGCTTCAATTGGAACACGCCCGCGATCGTCGGGCTCAACCCGCCGCACGCCATCTACATCGGAAGCCAGTTTCTGTTCCGTTCCCGCGATCGCGGCGAATCCTGGCAGCGCATCTCGCCCGATCTCACCACCAACGATCCGGAAAAGCAGAAGCAGGAGCAATCCGGCGGCATCACGATTGATAATTCGAGCGCCGAAAATCATTGCACCATCTACGCCATCAGCGAGTCGCCGCGCGACGCCAACGTTATTTGGGCCGGAACCGACGACGGCAATCTGCAGCTCACGCGCGACGGCGGAAAATCCTGGAAGAATCTCATCGCGAACGTTCCTGGCGTTCCGCGCAACACGCTGGTGAGCGGCATCGAAGCCAGCCATTTCCAAGCCGGAACCGCGTACGTCACGTTCGATGGACATCAAACCGGCGACATGAAGACGTACATCTACAAAACCACCGATTTCGGCGCCACTTGGACACCGCTTGCAACCGACGCTGTCAAGGGCTATGCGCATGTGGTGCGCGAAGATTTGGTCAAGCCGGATCTTCTGTTCGTTGGCACCGAGTTCGGACTGTTTCTGTCGATCGACGGCGGCAAGCAATGGGCGCAGTTCACCGGCAATCTGCCCAATGTCGCCGTGCGCGATATCGCGATTCACCCGCGCGATTCCGATTTGATCATCGCCACGCACGGCCGCGGCGTCTACATCGTCGACGACATCACTCCGATTCGCCAGATCACACCCGAAGTCCTGGAATCGAAGCTCATGGTGTTGAATCCGCAGTCCACGAAAATTCGAATGAGCACTGCCGAGCAAAATTTTGGCGGGAACGACGAATTCGTCGGTCCGAATCCGCCCGAAGCGGCATTCATCACTTACTACCTGAAAGAACGTCATACGTTCGGCGATTTTAAAATCCAGATTTACGACAGCGACAATCATCTGATCACCACGCTCTCCGCCGGCACGCGCCGCGGCATCAATCGCGTCGCTTGGCCCATGCGCATGAAACCGCCCAAAGTTCCCTCGGGCCAAGGCGTCGAATTCGGTTCGCTGCAAGGCCCCCGCGTCCCGGAAGGCACCTATACGGCGAAGTTGCTGAAGGGCGACGAAACGTACCTGGCTACCATCAAACTGGTGGGCGATCCGGCGTCACCGCATTCGGAGGCCGACCGGAAGCTCGAACAGCAGACCGTGATGAAGCTGTACCGGTTGCAAGAACGTCTGGCATATGTGAACGCGGCAGCCGTCGAGATGCGCGATCAGGCGAGAGATCGCGCCAAGAAAGTGAAAGATCCGCTGCGAAAACGTCTGGAAGATTTAGCGGCGAAGCTGACGGATCTCGAGAAGACTCTGGTGCCCACGGGCGCGGAGGGAGCGCTGCCGCAAATCACCGGCGAAGTCCGCTTACGCGAAGAGATCGGCGAAGTGTACGGCGAAGTGATCCGCTATGGCGGCAAGCCCACGCAATCCCAGATCGACCGGGCTGGCGTGCTCGATCAAAAAGTAACGGCCGCCGGCGAGTCATTTGACGGAATCAGCGCGTCGCTGGATGGCATCAACGGCGCACTCCAGGCCGAGAAAATACAGCCGATAAAAAAACTCTCCAAGGAAGATTACGACAAGCGCCCGTAGGGAAAGTCCCCGCCTGCTACGATTATTTAAGTGCCCCATCTGTACGCCGCTGTTTGACATGGGCCAAAGGAGCTCCCTTGAAAAAACTGTTTGTAGGCAACCTTCCGTACCAAGCCAGTGAAGCGGAGTTACAGGACTGGTTCACTCGATCCGGATTTCAAGCCGATTCCGTGCAAATCATTCGCGATAAATTCACAGGCGATCCGCGCGGTTTCGGATTCGCGGAATTCAGCAACGACGAAGAAGCCGACCGGGCGGTTCAAACGTGCAATGGCCAGGATTTCCTGGGCCGTTCGCTGGTTGTAAACGAAGCCCGTCCCATGCGCGAAGGCGGCGGCCGAGGACCGGGCGGTGGAGGCGGCGGTGGTGGCCGTGGACCCGGAGGCGGTGGTGGTGGACGTGGCGGCAGAGGCGGTGGTGGCGGAGGTTATGGACGTGGCGGTGGTGGCGGCCGCGGACGGGATTACTAAAGAAAATCCGTTTCTGGTTTCTTGTTTCTGGTTTCTAGTTAGCCGATCCGTGCAAACCAGAAACCAGAAACTAAAAACCCGAATGTACTCACGCCTGTTCATCGTCACTCTCTTCGTAGTAACTTCTTACGCCCAAAACGCTTCGTTAGAGGCGATCGTGCAACCCTACGTCTCCGCCAAAACCTTCATGGGCACAGTGCTGGTCGCGCGCGGCAACGACATCCTGATAAACAAGGGCTATGGAATGGCCAACCTCGAATGGGACATTCCCAACGCGCCATCCACAAAATTTCGGCTCGGCTCTCTCACCAAGCAATTCACTTCGGCATCCATTCTGCTGCTCGAAGAGCGCGGAAAATTGAAGATCGACGATCCCGTAAAGAAGTACATGCCCGACGCTCCTGCGGCCTGGGACAAAATCACCATCTTCCACCTGTTGAATCATACGTCCGGGATACCGAGTTTCACGAACTTCCCGGACTACCGAAAATTTGAGCCGTTCGAAATCACCCCCGAAAAAGAAGTCGCGCTCTTCCGCGACAAGCCGCTCGAATTCGCGCCCGGCACCAAATGGAACTACAACAACTCCGGCTATGTTCTACTCGGCTATCTGATCGAGAAGATCAGCGGACAAAGCTACGTGTCGTTCCTCAAGGAAAACATTTTCACACCTCTGGGAATGAAGGATTCGGGCTTTGACTCGAATTCCGAAATCATCCCGCATCGCGCTTCCGGCTACACGCCGCAAAATAACGCGCTGGTGAACGCCGGCTTCATCCACATGAGCATTCCCTTCTCAGCCGGATCGCTTTATTCCACCACCGGCGATCTTCTGCGCTGGGAACAAGCGCTGTTTGGCGGAAAAGTTCTCTCGGCGGCGTCGCTCGAAAAGATGACCAAGCCATTTCTCCAGGATTACGCGTTCGGACTCGCGGTCAGCAACAAAGACGGCCACAAAGTCATCGAGCACGGCGGCGGAATCGAAGGCTTCAACACGCATCTCGCCTACTATCCGGAAGACAAAGTGACCATTGTGGTTCTCGGCAATCTGAACGGTCGTGCGCCGGACGAGATCGCGGCGAAACTCGGCGCGCTCACGCACGGCGGCCACTAGTCAAGCTGACCTGATACCATTGCTGGATTGAAGAACGCGTCTGACGCTTCTCCGCGCGAGATGACCGTGAAAGCGGTGGGTCTCGGCATTTTTCTCGCATTCGTGTTCGGCGCGGCCAATGCGTACCTTGGCATGCGCGCCGGACAAACCGTCGCCGCTACGATTCCAGCCGCGGTCATCGCCATGGCGCTCTTCCGGATTCCGGCCTTTCGCGGCGGCGTTTTGGAACAAAACATCACGCGCACCGCGGCTTCGGTCGGCGAAGCTTTAGTCGCGGGCGCCATCTTCACCATTCCTGCATTCATGATGGTGGAACTCGATGGCCATCGCCTCTGGACCGATCTTCGCGCCCACTATTGGGAAGCCACGCTGGTGCTGCTGGTCGGCGGATTGATCGGCGTATTCTTCATCATTCTTCTGCGACGCCCTTTGTGCGTCGACGCTCCGCTTCCGTGGCCGGAAAGCGTCGCCAGCTACGAAATCGTCAAAGCGGGCGAAGCGAGCGCGAGCGACGCTCCGCGCTACATTTTCGGCGCGATGGCGTTCGGCGGCCTGATCCAAATTCTGAAATCCGACAAAGGCATCCAGATCTTCCAGGAGTATGTGGAAGGCTTCCTTGCGTTTCCGAAATCCGTCATCAAGCATTTCAATTACGACAAGGTTCCCATAGGTGATGTCACGCATTTCGGCGGAATCCCTTGGTCTACGCCGAGCCTCTCGCCCGCGCTCATCGGCATCGGCTACATCATCGGTCCGGAATTCTCGGGCGTCAACTTCGCGGGCGGCGTCGTCGCCTGGTGGATTCTCATCCCCCTGCTGCTGTTCTTCGATCCCGACCTTCCGCGCCGCATCGGAACCAATGATCCGTCCATCGCGGCTTATTCGGTTTGGTACAACGTCGTCCGGCCGATTGCGGTCGGAACCATGCTGGTTGGTGCAGCTAGCACGATGTTTTCCATGCGTGAATCGCTGTGGAGTTCGTTGCGCGGAATTTTCGCCGCATCTTCGAAAGCCGCGCATGAAGGTAAGCTGCTCGATCGAACCGAGCGCGATATACCGGCGCGCTGGGTGGTGCTCGCGATGCTGGTCTTAATGGTCCCGATCACGGCCATTTATTTCTACTTCACGCACGGCTGGATCGCGGCGATCGTCGCCGCAGTGATCATGAGCATTACCGGATTCCTGCTCTCCGCAATCGGTGGCTACCTCGTCGGACTCGTCGGCAGTTCCAACCAGCCGCTCTCCGGATTGACACTCGCGGCCCTGATCATCGCGGCTTTAGTGATGCTCACCATCGGCGTCACCGGACTCGCCGGAGTGGCCGCGGTGCTCGGCGTCGCCGCGGTAGTCTGCGTCGCCTGTTCGGTCTCCGGTTCGCTGATTCAGGATTTGAAAGCCGGTCACCTGCTCGGCGGAACGCCGTGGAAGATGGAACTGGTCGAAATTATTTCCGTCATCCTTCTCGCGTTCTTCCTGATGGGCCCAATCATCGCGCTGCATGAAGCGAACCTCTCCACCGGAGGCATCGGCGGACGCGCGCTCCCCGCACCGCAAGCCGGATTGATGGCGCAGCTGGCCAAAGGCATCGTCGGCGGACAAATGGCGTGGGGACTGATCGCCATCGGCGCGGCTTTCGGCGTCGCGCTGCTTTTGTTCGGCGCGAAATCCCCAATGCTGGTCGCCGTCGGCATGTACCTACCGTTCGACACGTCATCCGCGATTTTCATCGGCGGATTCATCAAGTGGATCGCCGATCGCGCCGCCCGCAAGCTCAACGCCGAGCAAAAACTTCGCTTCGAAGAAAAAGGCACGTTGCTCGCGTCCGGCTTGATCGCCGGCGAAGCCATCGTCGGAATTTTACTGGCTGTCTTGTTCCTCGCGAAAGTTCCGAGCCTCGCAACGTTCAGCTTTTATCCAGCTTGGGGCGGATGGCTGTCGCTGATCGGCTTCGCCAGCCTCGCGTACGTCTTGATCCGCATTCCAGCCAAGCGAACCTAATCTTCAACTATCACCGCGAAGATCTCGCCCGGACCGTGCACGCCCCGCACCAGAATCTGCTCGATATCCGCCGTGCGGCTAGGCCCCGTGATCAAGACCATCGAGCTCGTCTGCTCCGCCGGATTCGGCAGCTCTAAAAGCAACTCGTCCAGGTTCACGAGCAATCGAGAGCGCGGAAACACTGCGATATGCGCGGGCGGCAGCAGCGAGATCATCCTCGCCTCCTGCGCGCTCGATAACATCACCAGGGTCCCGGTTTCCGCTAGCGCATAATCGGCGCTCGTGATCCCGACGTCCGCCGTCGCGCAAATCGCCCGCAACGCTTCGCGATCCGTGAACCCGGATTTTACCTGCGTCAGCCCGGTAACGCCGCACTCGGCCAAAAACGGAGCATTCGACGCCACGGCGGTCTTTCCATGCAATAATTCGGCGACCGTCGGAACTACATCTGCCGTCTTTTCAACAAAAATGCATTTTCCCGCAAGCTTTTCGAGATTCTCGCCGAAGAGTGTCCCATAGCGGTTACGGTCCATTGTAGGGACGCGTAGCCGAGGGGCCGCAAGAGTGGTCGGGATTAGGCCTGCGGCCCTACCTAACGCCCTGCGGACGTTCCCCAGAACCACCTCGCGCGAGCTCATTTCGACGCCTCGCGCTGCTTCCACCATGCGTGAAAGCTGGTCTTCGCCGGCTTCGGAACTTCGCGCTGGCTCGCCCACTTTCCCAGCGGACCCACTTTCGGCAACAGCCCGACGAACGGCCCGCCAATCTTGCCGACCATCAGATAAATTCGTGGATGCGTCATCAGCCATGCCCAAATCCGGAACGCCATCCGTTCCATGCCGCCCGCGCCTTGCCGCTGTTTCGCGGCGGTCACTTCCTGCCGCAGCGTCAATAGCAACTTGGGAATCTCGATCTTCACCGGACAAACTTCCGCGCACGCGCCGCACAAACTGGATGCGAACGGCAGCCATGGATCTTTCAACACGCCGTGAAACTGCGGCGTGATGATGGCGCCGATGGGTCCCGAGTAGATCCACGGATAATTGTGCCCGCCGATTTTCCGGTACACCGGACAATGATTCAAGCACGCGCCGCAGCGGATGCAGTAGAGCGATTGCCGTTTCTCCGGATCCGCCAGCAGCTTGGTGCGCCCGTTATCGAGCAGCACCACATAAAACTCATCGGGACCATCCACTTCCCCGCCCCGCCGCGGCCCCGATAGAAACGACGTATACACCGTGAGCGGCTGCCCGGTGGCGCTGCGTCCCAGCAGATTAAGAAACACGCCCAGATCCTGCGCGCGCGGAATCAGCTTTTCGATTCCCGCTACCGCAATGTGGATCTTCGGCGCCGACGATGACAACCGCGCGTTGCCTTCGTTTTCCACCACCACAACGGCGCCTGAATCCGCCATCAGAAAATTCGCGCCCGTCACGCCGATGTCCGCCGCAAGAAATTTTTCGCGTAGCGTCGCGCGCGCGATCATGGTCTGCTTTTCAATCACCACTTCCTTTTCGACGCCCAGTTTCTTGCTAAAAATTTCAGCGACGTCATAGCGCGTGAGATGCAGCGCCGGCGCCACAATGTGATACGGCCGCTGCTCGGCGAGCTGCAGGATGTACTCGCCCAGATCCGTTTCCACGGCTTCCAGCTGATGCTTCTCCAACCGCTCGTTAAAGTGGATTTCCTCCGTCGTCATCGACTTCGATTTCACAATCAAGCGCGCCCCGCGTTCCTTGGCGAGCGACAGCACGAAATCGGCGACCTCCTGGCTATCCGAGCAGTACACCACTTTGCCGCCATGCGCGACCACGTTCTTCTCGAATTGCTCCAGGTAATAATCCAGATGATCGATGGTGTGCTTCTTCAGCAGATTCGCGTGCGTCCGCAGTTCCTGATAATCCGGCAGCCGATCCTGCTGGACCGCACCCGCACGATGCGTCATCAGCCGATTCGTTGCCGAATAAATCGCGAGTTGCAGCCGGGGGTCGCCCAGCGTCTGCTTTACCGTTTCCGATTGCGCGCCTGTCATTTTTATCTCGCGGCCAAAACCTCAGCCAGATGCATGGTTCGAATCGGCAGCTTCGCGCGATCGATCACGCCTTGCAACTGCATCAGGCAACTCGAATCGATGGAGACAACAGTGCCCGCCTGGGACTTCAAAATCGAATCGATCTTGGTACGCGCCATCCCGCCCGACACTTCGGGAAATTTCACCGAGAACGTCCCGCCGAATCCGCAGCACTCCTCCGCCGGATCCATCTCGCGCAACGTCAGCCCCTGCACTTTTGCCAGCAAACGCCTGGGACCATCTTTGATCCGCAACTCCCGCAATGCGTGACAGCTATCGTGATACGTAACCACGCCATCGAAGCGCGCGCCGACATCGTCCACGCCCGCTACGTCAGTCAAAAATCGCGAAAACTCCCAAACTCGCGGAGCAAGCTCGGGCTCTTTGCCGAAGATGTCAGCATAATGATGCGTGATCATGGATGTGCAGGACCCGGACGGGACCACGATGTATTCGGCATCACGAAACGCTTCCAAAAAGTGCCGCGCAACAGTGCGAGCTTCTTCCGGATACCCGCTATTAAACGCCGGCTGCCCGCAGCAGGTTTGCGACGGCGGAAAATCCACCGGATACCCCAGTCGCTCCAACACCTGCGTCATCGCAATCCCGACTTGTGGAAACACCTGATCTACGATGCAGGTGACAAACAGCGAGACACGGGCTTTCACTGACATTTGCCTGACCTGAGCATGAAATCCAATTGTGGCGCATTGAGTCGTACATGTCACTTGACGTTCCCCTTTTCTTCGCCCACAATAGAAACATGGCTCTCACCAAGCGACAAAAAGAAGTCCTCGATTTCATCGCCGACTTCGTCGAAGAGAACGGCTACAGCCCCAGCTACGAGGAACTCGCGCAAGGCTTGAAGCTGGCTTCGCTCGCCACCGTGCACAAGCACATCCAGGCGCTGGAATCGCGCAGCTATCTGCGGCGGATGTTCAACCAGAGCCGCTCGCTCGAAGTTTCCTCGAAATATGTTCAGGAGCGGCGCAAGAATCGGCAGACCGTTCGATCCAGCGAAGTACCGCTGGCTGGCCGAATCGCGGCAGGTTCCCCGGTGGAAGCCATCGAAGGACAGGAAACGCTGCAGTTCGCCGATTTTGCCGGACGCGGCGACACCTTCGCTCTGCAAGTGAGTGGCGAATCCATGATCGAAGATCACATCATGAGCGGCGACTACGTTTTGGTGGAACGAACCCAACAGGCCAACGACGGCGAAATCGTCGCCGCGCTGGTCGGCGGCCGCGAAACTACCCTCAAGCGCCTCTATCACGAACCCGGCGGACGCATCCGCCTGCAACCCGCCAACGCCAACATGCAACCAATTCTCGTAGACGCCGCCGAAGTCCAAATCCAAGGCAGAGTGTTAGCCGTCCTCCGCAAATATCGATAGAGCCTGCCTCGACCGAACGAGAAACGGTTAACAGGAAACTGGTAAACTAAGTTCGATGGCCAGCCCCGCGACCGGCTTCAAACGCTTTCTATTCTGGGACTATCCACGAGCCGGTTGGCAGTACGACGTTATGGTCGGGCTGATTCTAGCCTTCATCTTCGTTACACCGAGAGACGTATTTCGGGATCAGCCGCGAGCCAGTAATATCGTCATGCTCCCGGCCGAACACGGGACGAACGTATTTTGGATGGATTCCGAACAACTCGGGGATGTCCCCGAAGCCGAACGCGCCACCCGCGCCACCAATCTCCTTCGGGCGCATACCGGAAAGAAGTACAACGTGGTCCGCGTGGAACCAATCGTCGATTCCGAAAAAGAAGTGAAGGGATACATGGCGTTCACCACGCCTTAACTGCTGCTCCAGCGCTGGACTTCTATTTTGCAAGAAATGCAATATCGCGTTCTTACAACTCTTTTGTGCCTGGTTCCGCTATCCGCCGCGCCTGTGACGCCGCAAGACGGCTGGACGTCCGTCGAAGCGCGCATGGACAAAGCAGCCAGTGGCTTCAAGAGCATGACCGCGCATGTGACTAGCCTCGTTCACACCGACGTTCTTAATGAGGACAACGAGGAGTCCGGAACCGTAGTAATGAAGAAAGTCTCGCCCGGCGAAGTCCGAGGATTAATCGATTTCCAAAAACCGGACGCTCGCACGGTAGCCTTCGAGCACCGCAAGCTCCGCATCTATTACCCCAAGATCAATACGGTACAGGAATTCGACCTCGGCAAACACGGCGAGCAGCTCGACCAGTTCTTCATGATCGGCTTTGGAACTTCCGGCACTGCGCTTGCAAAGGACTACGACGTGACAGTGCAGGCTCCCGATGCCGTGAAGGGCCCCGAAGGTATTCAAACCATTCGACTTCGCTTAATCCCGAAAGTCGCGGAAGCGAAGCAATATGTAAAGCAGTTGGAGCTCTGGATTCCCGTGGCCGGCGATCCTTACCCGGTTCAGGAAAAGATTTCCGCACCTAACGGAGATTACCGGCGCATCACATACACTGAGTTAAAAGCAAATCAACCGCTTCCCCCAGACGCGCTGCAACTCAAGACCAAGCCAGGGTTTAAAACAGAGACTCCGGGAAAATGATCGTAACCGAGAAAACAGTTACGGAAGTATCCGGCCGCAACAATCGCAATGCGAACGGCCGCTTAACGTTCTTGGACTATTCCCGCGGCATGGCAGTGGTCATCATGCTGCAGGGCCACGTTTTTCATTCGTTTAATCGCACTGATCTCAGATCCGACGGCCCGTTCATGCTCTCGCAGTTCATGGGCGGCATCGGACCCGCGATTTTCCTGGTATTGACCGGCATCACGCTCGCGTTCTTGATGGATCGCCGCGAGCAACAAGGTCTGCCGCCGCTTGCGCGATGGGGTGCAGCACTGCGCCGCGCCGGATATCTTTTTTCGCTCGCATTCCTGTTTCGCTTCCAGCTCTGGCTCTTTGCGGCTGGCCAAAGTCCGTGGACCGATCTGTTCAAAGTCGACATTCTTAACTGCATGGGCTTCGCGATCGGACTCATGTCCGTGATGGCGATTTTCACGACAGCGGATCGCGTGCGCTTGTGCGCCGGGTTGGGCCTGGCCATCGCTGTCGCCGCCCCGCTGGTTTCCGCAATCGATTGGGGATGGCTGCCGCCGCAAGTTTCCGCCTACTTCGTTCCCAACTTTAATTACTTCGCGTTCTTCCCGTGGGCTGCCTTCATCGCATTCGGACTCAGCATTGGCAGCGCCATCCGGCTGACCAAGCCCGAGCAGATGAATCGCTTGATGCAGTGGGGAACGCTTGCAGGCTTCGCTTTGATTCTGGCCGGGCAATATTTCTCCAACCTGCCGTATTCGCTGTATCCGAAATCGGATTTCTGGCTGAACAGCCCCGGCCTGATCACGATCAAGCTCGGCGTAGTGCTGCTCTTCTTCGCGTTCACATTCATCTGGACCGAGTATGTGGTCGGCACATCCTGGAGTTGGATCCGCCAGCTTGGAACCACGTCGCTGCTGGTCTATTGGGTGCACATCGAGCTGGTATACGGCCGCTGGTTCGGATCGTGGAAAGAGAAGCTCGACAATATCGAGTGCGCCATCGCCGCGGTCCTTGTGATCGCCCTGATGGTCGGGCTTTCCACTGCGCGCACCAACTGGCGAACGCTGAAAGCGAACGCGATGGGTTGGTTCTCCGTCAACAGCCCCCGCCGCGTTTCCGGCGACTAAGCGCGCATCTGCGCGTGTGAAATCCGAACGTGGTAGTTATAAACCAATAAAGTCAGGATTCCGAAGACCATTCCCGATAGCGCCAGCAGCGCACCCGCTGGACGCACGGCGGTCAGCGAAAACCGGATCAAAATCGTCGAAATGACGAAAGCCGCATTGCGGAACACCAGCTCATAGCGATCCGAAACCGCGAGCGACAAAATCACGATCAGCACATCGGTGAAGATCATCACCGTGAAAACTTCCGTATAGAAAACCGTATTCGGATCCATTCCGGCTGCAGCGTGATAGGCCACATTCCAAGCCTCGCGGCTGAATTCGAACAAGCTGTGCGCCGCAAGCGAAACCAGAAGGAGCGTCAGCGCCAGCGCGATTCCTTTTTTCCGCGCGATGAATTTTTCCACTTCGCGCGAATGCTGCGCTCCGGTGTCTGGCAGCACTCGCCGACGGCCGGCATGCAGGAATGCTGTCACCAACAAGAACATCAGCAGACCTGCGACTACGTCCAGGAAAATCGTCCGGACATCCGGCGTGAATTGTGTAAGCTTCCCGATATCATCCAGCTCGGCAATATCTTTGAAAAATCGCCGGATGAAAATCAGCGACACGATCTCGTATTGCTTCGCGATGGCTTGCGTGGTGGATTCCGGCAACGCGGCAATCAGCATCAACACTTCGAAAAACAGAATGAAGCTGAAGGGCGTGTAGATCGCCGACAGATAATTCCGGCCGACCGCCGCCAGCAACACCGGCGGATGCGACAGCGTTCGCGCCAGGAATACCAGAGCCAAATGCACCAGGAATCCGCCAGCGCTCGCATTTACGACGAGACGGTCCAGGCGGGCCCGGCGATCCTCGGCATACAGCCGGTCGAACGCACGCGAGAGCGCGCCATTCAAGCGCTGGCTGGGCATGATCCGGTCTAAGCAATTGGGAGGCCAATGCTATAATTCCGCCATGCGCATCTTGCTGGGAATGCTGTGTGTCGCCACGGCTTTGAGCGCCGCCGAGGCATCGAGCGACCAGATCCGACAAGCCGCCACACGCGCCGTCGATCTACTCCAAAGCTCTCAAAAGGATTGGTACGCCAAGCAAAGCTGCGAATCCTGCCATCACCAAATCATGCCCGCGATTGCGTTCGCCGTCGCGCGCGCGCATGGAATTCCGATCAACGAAACCATCGCCCACGACAACGCCGTCCACGCTTTCGCGCCGTTCGCGAACCTGGACCGTGCGGTGCAATTCACCCACATTATTGACCCATCGTTGGACGATGGCTACCGCCTGGTTGCGATGGATGCCGCCGGCGTCCGGCCGAACCTTACCACGGCCGTTTACGCGAAGCTGATCGCGTCCCGACAACGGCCCGACGGCCATTGGGTGACTATCGACCAGCGACCTCCGCAGAGCTACAGCTACATCACTGCCACGGCAGTCTGTGTACGCGCGATGCAGGTCTTCGGGCATAAGAACCTCGCATCCGATACTGCGCAGCGGGTTCAGCGCGCCGCCCTGTGGCTAAGCGCACAGCATCCGCGCGATACCGAGGAACGCACGTTTCAGTTGATCGGCCTGCATTGGGCCGGAGCATCCGCAAAAGATCTCGCCAGACTCGCGAACGAGCTGATTTCAACGCAGCGCTCAGACGGTGGTTGGAATTCCGTGGCCGATCGCGCGAGCGACGCTTATTCCACGGGCGAGGCTTTGATGGCGCTGCACGATGCCGCCGGAATTTCCACCGACAGCCCGGCTTGGCAGCGCGGCGTCCGGTTCCTTCTGGACACGCAACAGCCGGACGGCTCCTGGCACGTTGTTTCGCGTCTGCATCCGCCTGCCCAGGTAAGCCCGCCATATTTTGAAACCGGTTATCCCTACGGTCATGACCAGTTCGTTTCCGCCATGGGAGCGTGCTGGGCCATCATGGCGCTCGCCAGCGCATCCGGTCCGGGGCACAAAGTTGAGTTGCCTCCACTGACGGAAGCCGAAGGTGAAAGCAACGACCCGTGGATCGAGAAAGTTCTGTTCGGATCTCCCGCCGAGTTACGCGCGATGCTGGAGAAAGACAAGTTCGATCCGAATTCGGCAACAAAAGGCGGCACCACGGCTCTGATGCTCGCCATGCCGAGTCTGGAAAAAGCCAAAATCCTCCTCGAACACGGCGCCGACATCAACGCCCGCTCAAAAACCAAGTACTCGGCATTGTTGGTCGCCGCGCAATATCCGGGATCCACTCCGGTGATGCGCTATTTGCTTGAGAAAGGCGCGGAAATTCGCCTGCCCAAAGGCTCCGGTGCGCCGCTTTTCAACGCCTCTGCTCTGGCCTTGGCCGTTATGTCTGGAAACGCGGATGCCGTTCCGATGCTGATCGCCAGGGGTGACAAACTGGATGACAAAATCGTCGTGATCGGGATGTTCGAAAGTCCATTTCCGCAACAAGCGATTTCGTTCGATGACCCAGCCACGCTGAAAGCGTTGCTGGACGCAGGCTCCTCGGTGGAACTGCCCGATCCCTCGGGCTTCACGCTGCTGGATAGCGCGATCATTGCGAATCGAGTGGACGTCGCGCGCCTGCTGATCCAGCGCGGCGCGAATGTTAACATCGTCGATCAAAAAGGGATGACGCCGTTGATGTACGCAGCCTCCATCGATTTCGGCGAT
>DATGIH010000314.1:0-4155 GCA_035295865.1 Bryobacteraceae bacterium | reverse complement strand
CAAATGAAAATGCTTTTTCACTCCCCCCACGCATTCGCACGAACGCGGTACGATGCCTATGGCTCCGCCCAGTTTCGGATACGATAATTAGCAAAATCCGCCTGTTCAATGAACGAATCCGTGCGCCTGATCGCCAACGCTGCTTTCGATGCCTATTTTGAGGTGGATTGCGAAGGACGTATCGCTGAGTGGAACCCACAGTCGGAACGCACGTTTGGCTGGCTGCGCTCGGAAGCGATCGGCCGGCGATTGTGCGATTTAATCGCGCCACCGGACAAGCAGGAGGAGTACGCCTGCATGTTCAATTCGCGCGAGCAAGAGCACTCCGCATCCAAAATTCGGCGGATTGAAACAGCGGCTCTACACCGATATGGTCGCGAAATTCCGATCGAATTATCTTTCACCGGTTTGCAAAACGGTGAGGCTACGGTTATGGCCGCTTTCGCGCGCGATCTCAGCGCCCGCAACGATCTAGAGCCGCTCATTGAAGGCAAGCTTCGGCGCCTGATCGACCAGATTGCAGAACCATGGCACGAGGTGGACCTTCACGGAAATTACGTTTACTTGAATAAGGCATATACCGATACGTACCGCGTCCAATCTGGCGAAAGGGAGGGCCTCAGCTATAAAGCCATTTTCGATCCCGAAACCATCGCGCTTTTTCGCCGCGTTTATCACGAAGTTTTCCTGACCGGGAAACCGGCGAAGCTCGAATATCCCATCACCCTGCCTAGTGGGCGAGCAGCCGTCGTGGAATCTACGATTTCACTGCGGCGCGATGCTCAAGGCAACCCCACAGGTTTCGTTGGCATCAGCCGTGACGTGACCGAGCGCAAGCAGCACCAGATTGAGATGGCCAAAGCGCGCGAGGCCGCCGAAGCCGCCAGCCGAGCGAAAAGCGAGTTTCTGGCCAACATGAGCCATGAAATCCGGACGCCGTTAAACGGCGTGCTCGGAATGCTCGAACTCGCCGGGCAAACCGAGCTTACCCCTGAGCAGCGCGAGCTTTTCGAGATGGCGCAGGATTCGGCTCACAGCCTCTTAGTCGTGATCAATGACATCCTGGACTTTTCCAAGATTGAAGCCGGGAAACTCGAGTTTGATTGCATTGATTTCGAATTAGCCGAGACGGTAGCCGAAGCGATGCGGACTGTGGCGGTCCGCGCTCACACGAAGAGCTTGGAACTCGCCTATGACTTGGCGCACGACGTTCCAGAATTTGTGCGTGGCGATCCCTCCCGGCTGAGACAAGTCCTCCTGAACCTGCTCGGGAATGCCATCAAGTTTACAGAGCGTGGCGAGATCGTGCTGCGAGTGGGAATCGGAAAATGGCACGACGACAGGTTCGAGCTCAAGTTTTCTGTATCCGACACTGGGATTGGAATACCGCCGGATAAGCAGGACATGATTTTTCAAGCCTTCTCTCAGGCCGACGCCTCCACTACCCGGAAGTATGGCGGTACGGGACTGGGGTTGACGATCTCTTCACGGATCGTGAACCTCATGGGTGGCGAGATCTGGGTGGAAAGTGAGCCTGGGGAGGGTTCCACGTTTCACTTCACCGCGTTTTTGGAAGCTGCCCAGAGCGGCAATCTGGAAGAGCGCGGTTGGTCAAGGGCCGGCGTGGCGGGAATTCCAGTGCTCGTGGTGGATGACAATGCCACCAACCGTTACATTCTGGAGAAGACCTTAGCATCCTGGGGCATGGCGCCTTCCTCGGCGGATTCCGGGCGCCGCGCACTGGAGATGATGGACCAGGCTGCCGCCAACGGAACCCCATTCGCCTTGGTGGTGGTTGACTACCATATGCCAGAAATGAATGGTATTGAGCTCATCGAGCGCATCAAACGTCTGCCTCAGCTCTCGGCTGCAACAATCATGATGCTGAGCTCGGATGACTACCACAACGCCGCCCAACTTTGCCGCAGCCTGGGCGTTGCCGCGCATATGATCAAGCCAGTAAAGAGATCCGAACTGCTCTCCGCCATCCGCAACCTGCTTGTGCCTGGCGCGCATCCAGCGGCGGCGCGGGCGGGGCCAGCCGGCCAACCGGGAAGAGAAATTCGCCAGCTCCAGATCTTATTGGCGGAAGACAATCTCGTCAATCAAAGACTGGTTCTCCGGCATCTTGAAAAGGCAGGGCACAAAGTAATTATCGCCGCGAACGGACGCGAAGTTTTGGAATACGCAACCCGCGACCATATCGACCTGGTTCTCATGGACATACAAATGCCTGAAGTCGACGGCTTCACCGCTTGCGCCTCGATTCGCTCCAGGGAACGCGAAAGCAAGCGGCATGTTCCCATCATTGCCATGACCGCACATGCAATGAAAGGCGACCGTGAACGCTGCATCAAAGCCGGCATGGACGACTATATTGCTAAGCCGATCAGCGCGAAGGAGCTTGGCGACACAATCGCGCGCGTTATGGAAGATTGCGAAAAGAGTCCAGAGTAGACGGTCCGGGGATGCGCAGTCTCACCCGAGCAATCTGGCGGTCTCTTCGAGGCTTAGCTTGCCGGTATAAATCGCCATCCCGAGCGCGGCGTGAATTCCGAGCCTGTCCAGTTCGCGAATATCGTCCACGGTAGTAATTCCGCCCGCCGCCGTCAACTCATGCTCAGTTAAGGAGCGTAGACGGCGAAACCAATCCAGGTCGGTACCCTGCATCATGCCTTCTTTGTCCACGTAGGTGCACAGGAAGCCCGAGCAGTATGGCTCCAGTTCGGGGATGAGTTGCTCGGCGGAAGCGTTGGTTGATTCGCGCCAGCCCTTGACGACGACTTTGCCGCCCTTGGAATCAAGCGCAATGATCAGCCGTTCTCTTCCGATCGCAGCGGCAATCTCTTTGAGCAGCGACCGATTGAAGGCGGCTGTGCCGACAATCACGCGATAGGCGCCGCGCTCAAGCAGCGTGCGCGCCCGCTCCGACGACCGAACGCCACCGCCGACGCGAGTCGTGGCGCGGGAGGTGACCAGTTCTACGAGCTCGTCGTTTGAGCCGTTTCCCATGGCAGCGTCAAGATCGATTACCTGGATTTGTGGAAAGGCCTTGAACTTCTCAAGCATCGCCGCCGGGCCGTCGGCTTCCAGCGCTTTATCGCGCCCCTGTACAAGCTGGACGACCTTACCGCCCATGAGATCAATGCAGGGAATGATCACGGCGCCGGCCTTACGGGAACCCCTTGCTTATCCAGCCAGTCCTTCAGATCGGCGACTGTATACGTTCCGTAATGAAAAATAGATGCGGCGAGAGCGGCGTCCGCGCAGCCCTCGGTCAGCACACGGCCAAAGTCCTCGGGCTTACCCGCGCCTCCGGACGCGATCACGGGAACGTGTGTGGCATGTGAGACGGCCGCAGTCAGCGCGCAATCAAAGCCCTGTTGCACGCCGTCAGTATCCATGGAAGTAAGCAGGATTTCTCCGGCGCCCAGCTCTTCGCCGTGACGCGCCCATGATACTGCGTCGATGCCTTCGTCATCGCGCCCGCCGCGTGTGTAGACGTTCCAGCCTCCGCGGCAATTGCGCCGGGCGTCGATGGCCAACACTACCGCTTGCGCGCCGAACTCTTCGCTCAATTCGGTTATCAGCTCAGGACGGCGGACAGCAGCGGTATTGATACTGACCTTTTCAGCCCCCGATAACAGAATCTTCCGTGCATCCGCCACCGAACGGATTCCGCCACCGACGGTCAAAGGTATAAAGACCTTCCGCGCGGTGCGGTCGACGAGATCGGCCATGATCTCACGCGCATCACTCGATGCTGTGATGTCGAGGAAGACCAATTCATCCGCACCCTGATCGTTGTAACGTTGGGCAAGCTCAACTGGATCTCCGGCGTCGCGCAAATTAATGAAATTGATTCCCTTCACCACGCGCCCGCCGGTGACGTCCAAACAGGGGATGATTCTCTTCGCTAGCACAGGCTGATAAAGTTGTTGACGATTTGCAATCCAAGCGGGCCGGACTTTTCGGGATGAAACTGGACGCCGAAGACGTTCTTGGATTCAAGCACGGCGGTATAAGGAACGACGTAGTCGCACGTCGCCGAGGTAGCAGCATTCAGCGGCGCATAGTAGCTGTGGGCGAAGTAGAGATACGGGTTCGCGCCGATCCCCTCCAGCAGCCTGGAGGACGGTTTCGCCACAAGTTCGT
>DATGIH010000313.1:0-9786 GCA_035295865.1 Bryobacteraceae bacterium | reverse complement strand
CCGGTTCGCACCGTGAACTATTCGAATCTTTCCCACGGCTCGTATCGATTTCTGGTCCGAGCGATTAACTCTGAGGGACTGACAAGCGAGCGCCCGGCATCGTTTGCTTTTTTGATTCTGCCCCCGCTGTGGCTGCGCTGGTGGTTTCTGCTGTCGATGGTTCTTCTGGCAGCGGCGGTGGTGTACTGGCTGCATCGTTACCGTGTGAAACGGTTGCTCGATCTAGAGCGCGTGCGAACGCGCATCGCGACCGACTTGCATGACGACGTCGGGTCCAGCCTGTCGCAAATCGCGATCCTGAGTGAGGTGGTGCGGCGCGGAAAGCCGGCGGATGTTCGCGCGCAGCTCTCCGACATCGGGGCAATTTCTCGCGAGCTGGTGGACTCCATGGGCGACATTGTCTGGGCCATTGATCCGGTCCAGGATCAGCTCTGCGATCTGGTTCGCCGGATGCGGCGCTTTGCCGCCGACGTGCTGCTGGCAAGCGACTCGACGCTTGATTTTCGAGCCCCGCGCGAGGATTTCGATCTGACACTGGACGCCGATCTTAGACGCCAAACGCTACTGATCTTCAAAGAAATAATGCACAATATTGTGCGGCATGCGCACGCTACGAAGGTAGACGTCGCGCTCTATGTGGACCATGCCGCAATCCTGCTTTGTGTACGGGACAACGGATGTGGCTTCGATCCACGAGCCGCATACAGCGGGCGCGGCCTACGAAGCATGAGGGAACGCGCGTGCTTGGTCAATGCCAATCTTACGGTCGACTCGGCGCGCGATGCCGGTTCCACAGTAACGCTGCGGGTGCCGTTGGGGCGAACGCTGAGTTTGCGGGGGGCCCTGCACAAATGGGTGGGGACAAAAGGCTAGCAACTCGTTAAGCTGGCAGAATCCCAATATGTCTACCCCGGCGGCGATCAAAGTGACGATTGTCGAGGATGTGCCCAACATCCGCGAAGGCTTGAAAGCGTTGATTGACGGTACCGATGGCTATGTGTGTACCGGCGCGCTGGTCTCGATGGAGGAAGCGATTCCTCAGATTGCCGGATCGCGTCCGGACGTTGTGTTGGTCGATATCGGGTTGCCGGGGATGTCGGGGATCGTGGGTATCCGGAAATTGAAGGAGAAGTATCCGGACATCGCGGTTCTCATTTTGACGGTATACGACGACGACAAGCGCATCTTTGAGGCGTTGTGCGAGGGCGCGTGCGGCTATCTGCTGAAGAAGACGCCGCCGGCTAAGCTGCTGGAATCTATCCAGGAAGCCATGAATGGCGGTGCACCGATGTCGCCGGAAATCGCGCGCCGGGTGGTGGCGTTGTTCCGGGAGTTTCAACCGCCGCGGGAATCGGACTATCAACTAACACCTCACGAGATGCGGCTGTTGAAGCTCCTGGTGGATGGGCACAACTATAAGTCGGCTGCCGCGGAATTGAACGTGAGCGTGAATACCATCCGATTCCACATGCGAAGTGTGTATGACAAACTGCAGGTGCACTCGAAATCGGAGGCCGTCTCGAAAGCGTTGCGGAATCGCATCATCCGCTGACTTCGCGCGCGACGGACTGCCGGCGCGAAACGTTCCTATCCAAATATGCGGCGCGAGAATCCCGGTCGCGGCATATACTTTTCTCTATTCGGAAACGAAGCGGCGAAGCATCGGACAGCAAAGCTCACCCAACATCCGCGCTGCTCGCGCCTCGAATTTACTATCGATCGGGGAAAGGTGCATCATGACCACACAACGCTCTCGGTATTTTGTACTCAACGTTTTTGCGACAGGCCTGCTTCTCGCGGCGGCTCCCGCCGTCTTCGGACAGCGCTTCAAGGCGAAGGACCCTGGACCGAGGGCGAATCCTGAATCCACCATTCCACAACCGGTGCCAGGGTTGAACGCCAATGAAACGGCGCTTTTCAACGAGAGCCTGCTGCGCCTTTCCGAACTCGAAGGCTCCTGCGATACGTGTGGCACGCAGCCGGCGAACGTGCCGCCAAGCGATCCTGATCCATCCAACCCATTTTCACCGTCAAAGCTTGTGAACTCGGCCGGCATGGGACCGGTCTTCAATGCGGATCAATGTTTCATCTGTCACTTTCAACCCACCATTGGCGGAAGTTCTCCCGCCGTGAATCCGGCGTTCGTGGTAGCGCACCGTTTAGGCGGCACGAATGTCGTTCCCTCGTTTGAAGAATCGAATGGACCATTTCGTGAAGTGCGCTTCAAGTTCAACGCCGACGGAACAAGGGATGGCGCAGTGCACAGCTTGTTCACGCTGCAAGGCCGCTCGGACGCTCCGAATTGTACCTTGAAGCAGCCGGACTTCGACCGTGCCGTAGCCACCAAGAACATCGCATTTCGAATTCCGCTGCAGCTATTCGGACTCGGGTTGATCGAGTCGATTCAAGACAGCGCGATTCGGGCGAACATGAACGCCTACCAGCAATTGAAACAATCGCTCGGGATCTCAGGTCATCCGAACATGGTTCCAAATAACGGAACCATCAGCCGGTTTGGATGGAAAGCGCAGAACGCGTCGCTCACGCTGTTCGCCGGAGAAGCCTACAACGTGGAGATGGGGATTAGCAACGATCTTTTTCCGATCGCGCGCAGCGAAGACCAAGCCTGCAATGTGGCCTATGAGCCATTCGATGTTCCGCGCAGCGAGGAGTTGCTTTACCACGATCCGCTGAAGATCATGCCGGCCTGGCTGATGTTCACCATCTTCATGCGCTTCGTGGACGCGCCGCAGCCTGCAGCGCTTTCGCCTAGCGCGCAGCGCGGTCAGGAATTGTTCACCACCACCGGATGCGCGCTCTGCCACACGCCGTCGTTCCAGACGCCCGGGTTGGCGGCGCCGAGTGCTCCGTCGCAGGAGATCGGCCCGCATGTGATCGCGCTTCGTGGAAAGAACGTGAACCTCTTTTCCGATTTACTGGTGCATCACATGGGCGCGACACTGGCCGACAACATCGCGCAAGGCGCGGCGGGTCCGGACGAGTTTCGCACGACACCTTTGTGGGGACTGGGGCAACGATTGTTTTTCCTGCATGACGGCCGTACCAGCGACTTGCTGGTGGCCATCCAGGATCACTTCTCACGATTGTTTTCCGATGGCGGCGATAACCCGTCAAAGGATGCGCATATGTCGAACTATCCCGCGTCGGAGGCGAATGCGGTGATCTTGCAGTTCAACGCTTTATCGGAGACCGACAAGCAGGCGATTCTCGATTTCCTTCGCTCATTGTGATTCATCCTGCAGCTGGTGGCGCTGAGCGCCTATGGCGCTCGCGCCTAGGTCAAGAGGTCTTGTTGAAGAGTCGCTTGTTCCCAAAGCGCAGCGCCCGAGTCCCTAAACCCAAATCGCTAAGCCCTTTTACCGTCCCGCCGGCTCCGCCAATCCCTTCTTCATCGCCTCCTCCATCAGCCGGATCAGTTGACGGTTGGCTTTTTCGGCCTGTTCCGCCTGCCGTTCGCCCAGCTTGGCTTGCTGCTCGCCGAGCTCTGCCTGCTGACGTCCCAGTTTTTCCTGCTCTTCTCCGATCTTCGCCTGCGCGTCGCCCACTCGTGCCTGGGATTCTCCTATCTTCGCCTGCATCTTCGCAAGCATTTCCTGCAGCTCAGCGAGGTCCGAGTCGTTGACATCCGCCTTGAGTTTTTCGCGCAACCGTTCAATCTCGCGCGTCAGATCTTCAACCGGAACCCGAACGCGATTCTGCCGCTCGGCCAGTGCCTCCTGCAGCTTGGCGAGTTTCTCCTGCTGCTCTCCCAGCGTGCCTTGCTTTTCGCCGAGATCGTTCTGCGGCTTCAGGAGGTCATGTGCGGCATTCACCGTCGCGGTATCCCGAATCACGTAGTCCTTGCCGTTTCGCCGGAACCAGATGAAGTGCTCGCCGTATTTCCCCTTCAACCGCGCGGCATCTTCAAGATCGCGCGAGTCGCCGGTCATCGTCTGCGTGTCGCCGAAAACAATGACGAAGCTGCGGATCTCATCCGCGGACTTCGACCGATGGCGCTCCGCCTCGCGTGCTCTCGGTGCGGGATCCTGTTGCGCCACGGCAACGGGTTGAAACACTCCGCACAAATAGAGCGCCGGCAATGCAGCCATCGCCCAGCCTGCTACAACCGGCCAGCGGGCAGGTTTGGATAAGGGACGGCCTTCCTCCAGAATCCGATCGATGCGCCGCTCGGCGCGCCCACTATGCGCCATCGCCACCCCCTGCCACCGGATCCTTCCGCGCTGGTTCTGCAGCGCTTGACAGAATCCCAGCAGGACTTCGGCATAGTGCGTGCGATCCGCGGTTGCGCGTAAAGCTGAATCGTCGCTCGCCTGCTCAGCCAGTTCGCGCAATTGCTTGTCCAGCCACCAAGCCAGTGGGCTGAACCAAAATGCGCACCGATAAAACGACGCCAGCAGCAATGTGGCATAGTCGCCACGCCGCACATGCGACAATTCGTGCGCCATCACGGCGGCAATTTTCGCGTCATCCCAGGTGCGCCACGTTTCTGGTAGCACAACCATCGGGCGCAACCAGCCGATCGTAATCGGAACGGCTACGGCGCTTGATTCCGCAATCCTCGCATTCCGGATTTCCGAAAAGCGAGCGTCGTTCACCGGCCGCGCCGCTCTGCGGAACCGCCGCGTCGCGATCCATCCGAAAGCGAGCCGGCCCAATAGACCAAGCGCAACCGCGAGGTAAATCCCCAGAGCCACGCGGCGCCAATCAACGCGCACGGGAGCGGCGACATACGGCATTTCAGCCTGAACCCTGGCTTCGCTCAAAATCATCGTCGCAGGTCTCTGGCTTGCGGTCCGATGCAGGACCGGCACCTCGACCGGCGGCGCTACGGCGATTAGAAGCGGCAGCAGTAACGCCCCGTAAAGAACCGCGGTCCAAGCGGCCAGGCGCGCCCCCGCGTCGCGCACACGGAAAATCCAAAGAACTAATCCCACCGCCGCCGCGAATCCAAGCGAACGAAGCGCCGAATCCAGCAAAAGAGTTGTCATTCGTTGCCGCCTTTCTTAGACGCGATTTTTTGCGCCAGGCGCCGGAGCTGTTTCGCATCCAGCACCTCCTGATCCACCATTCCCACCAATAACTGCTCCACCGAGCCGCCGCACAACTTATCGATAATCTGCTTCACCGCCCGCGCCGCTACCGTTTGCTGCTTCTCGGCCGGCCGATAGAGAAACGTCCGCCCCTCCACCGCGTGCCGCAGGTAACCCTTAGCTTCCAACCGCCGCAACAAGGTGCGAATGGTGGAGTCCTTCAATACATGCCGCGGCGCCAAGCCCTCCCGGCAGTCTTCCGCCGTCGCCGGACTATGCGCCCACACGTAATCCATCACCACCTGTTCGAGTTCGCTGATGCTTTTTGGCTTCATTTCGTTTCGCTACATCCCGTAACGTTACACAGTGTAACTGATATCGCGCCGCGAAAGCAAGACCTTTTTTGGCGGTTGCAGGCGTCGGTAGTGTATCAGTTTGATTTTTCATGAGCCTCAATCATATCCACGATGTCACTGATTTCCCAGAGACGATTGTCCACTCCAGCGGCCATTGCGGGTGAGCAACGGAGTGTCTTGTGGACTCGCGCGAAGTTGTAAAACATGAAATACAGCGCGACACTCGCGGCGTGGCTCTCGATCTTCTTGGAGAACGCATTCGTAAGGCGAGTGAAGCGCCTCATGCCCATCCGCATTGAAAGGTTCGCTCTCTCCAGGTAGGAGGTGCTGATGTGATCGGGATCGGGATTACCGACTATCGCATGCTTCTCGCATCCGACGCATTCAGCGGGACTGTAGCGCTTCTGTCCTTCGACGGTGTCGGTCTCTTGCCAAGAAGGACGAGCACGGTTTTTTCTATGCGAAGGATATCGTACAGCCTCTGCGTGGCATCGAAGCCAGCACTCAGGACCAAGTCGAGCCAAAGGCTAAGCGTAGAATGAAGGAACCTGAAATACCGGCATTCGCAACGCATCTCAAGCAATTCAGCAATCCGGAACGGGGGCCGATCTTTCAGAACAAGAAACGGCAATATAGATTCATAAGGCCATCAATGGAACCATACGTAATATTGAGAGGTCTATCGGACAAGCTCATCAGCGAAGCAAGCTTAGCCGTCCTTCAAAGAGCGTTTCCACCGAGCCAGCGCGGCTTTCTTTGCTATCTTCTTTCGTAGGTCCGGAGATAGAGCTTTAGCGCGGGCCGCACTACCCTAGCTTCCCCAACGCCACAGCAGCCGGGTTCTTCCCCGCGTTCGGATGGCCCAGCGGCGTGCCGTCCAACTTCTCGCCGATGGCCTGCTCCACCACTCGTCGGGCTACCGTCGTGAAGTCGTGATCTCGTGGCTTGCTTGAACGGGTAGGCACGGTACAATTGCCATGGAACGGGTCTACACACTCAATGACTGGCTTGAGGAGGATCGACCATAGAGCGGCTGTAGCCATCATAGCCTTCGCGCTCCCATTCGCGGCTTGCCATCGGAACTCTCGTCAGGCGCGCAAGATGCTGGATCAGGCTTACTCGCTTGCCGACAATTACAAGCCCGACGCCGAACGAAAGATCATAATTGAAGTCATCACGCACTATGGAAATACAGCAGAGGCTACCGAGGCAAGGCGAATGCTGGCGGAACTTGATCAAAGCGTGAGCAAATGGTTCAGGACCGGCATTAGTGGATTCCGTTCAGATTGTGGACGCCCCCCAACAGAGGAAGAAGGACTCAAAGCGCTCTTCGACAATCCCGGCATAAAATGCTGGAGTGGCCCATATCTGCCCGATATTTTCGCCCCCATGGCACCTGGATATGACTCGCGGACTGGGGAAATAATGGAAACAAGGTGATAGCTCGCCGAATTGCCAATTTGCAGGAAATCAAGACACGATAAAAATTCAAACTGATACACTGCCCAGGCGTCGCAGGTACGCTAAAATAAAACAATCACCGCAATGCTATCCATTGTGATCCCGATTCACAACGAAGAGCCGTCTATTCTTCCGCTGTACGACCGGCTCACTGCGGTGCTCGAGCCACTGCAAAAGCAGTACGAAATCATTGTCGTGGACGACGCGTCGAGCGATCGCAGCTTCGATCTTCTCGCCAATCTTGTGGAAACCGACCAGCGCCTGAAAGTCATCCGCCTGCGCCGCAACTTCGGACAAACCGCCGCTCTCTCGGCGGGTTTCGATGAAGCGCAGGGCAATGTTATCGTCTCGCTCGACGGCGACCTGCAGCACGCTCCGGAGGACATTCCGGCTTTGCTCGCCAAGATCGACGAAGGCTATGATATTGCCAGCGGGTGGCGCAAGGATCGCGTGGATAACGCCATTACGCGCAAGATTCCTTCGCGCATCGCGAATTGGCTTATGGCCAAAGCTTCCGGGATCGAGCTGCGGGATTTTGGAACCACGTTCAAAGCCTATCGCTCAGAAGTTCTCAGGGAAATCAATCTCTACGGGGAACTGCATCGATTCATTCCCGCGCTTGCCAGTTTTTACGGCGCGCGCATCGCCGAAGTGCCGATTCGCAACACTCCCCGTCTGTCCGGCGGATCGCATTATGGCTTGGGACGCACCTTCAACGTGCTGTTCGATATCCTGACCATCAAGTTTCTTTTGAAATATTTTACGCGTCCCATGCACTTCTTTGGACGCCTGGGCCTCAGTGGCTTCGCCATTGGTTCTTTGATCCTGGGAGTGCTGGGAATACAAAAGCTCCTGGATTGGAATCGCGACATCGTTGCCCAACATGGGCCGTTGATCGTCTTAGGAGCTTTACTGCTTCTGGGCGGTCTAATGATGTTCAGCACCGGACTGCTCGGCGAAGTTTTGATGCGGACTTATTTCGAGAGCCAAGGCCGCCGCATTTACGCCGTACGCGAGATCCGCTGCCGCCGCGAGCCCGTCGCGCCGGCGTAGCGCCGCGCTTTTGAGCGTGCGCTACTACCGTACCTGAACGTCGATGGTTGAGCTAGCGGTTTCCATTCCGGCCTTCAGCAGCCGCCCAGTCAATTTGTAATCTCCGGGCGGAAGCAGCGTGAAGTTCAAGGAAAACTCTTCGGGCGACGTGTACAAAGGCAGGCGAATGTACTGGAAGCTGTTTCCTTTGGCATCGGTGGCCGCTGTCGTCGTGAAGGTCACAGCCCCGCTTGGATCGATCAACTGCAGTTGTACGCTATCGCCCGGCCCCGCCGTGGTCTCAATGCGCGTTTGCGCGCAGGGGCGATAGGTTCCCGGCGGATCGGGCGTTCCCGGGGCTATGTAGCACGCGACAAAGTAGCAGGGAATCGGACAATTCGGCGCCTTCTTACTTGTAAGGTCGAGAATCGTATCTTCGATGGACAAATGAATCGACGGCGCCGGAACCGACAGCCGAATCCCGTTGAGCCTCGCTTCCTCCAATTGCAGACTATACACTAAGCCGCCGGAAGAACCGGTGTCCAGGTTTTCGTTGAAGAATGCCAGCCCAATTCCGCGAACGAAGGTGCTGCTATCGAAGTTGAGCCCAGAGAAAACGTTCTCCGTAAGGGCATCGCTGAACGTTCCCAGCGGGCCGCTATAACCCGTGTTTTGGAACGCGGAGGACGTCGGGTCAAGGTACACCTGCTCGCCTGTGTCGGTCGCCACGTAGATCACGCCGTTGTTATCGCCCCGGTACTTTCCGATCAGATTACTCCCGTCCATCATGACGAACCATGTTTTTCCATTGATTACTTCGGTCCGTGTGATGGTGCGGATGGTGTAGTAGTCGAACGTGCCGCGCGCGCTCGCGCGATAGACCCACTGATTCCCCACTTGCAGCGGAAAGTAGCTTCCCCCCTGCAAGCCGGCATTGAGCGTGTTCGCAGTGGCCCCACAAAATACCTGCGCGGTCGCGCTTGCCTCGATGATCCCTGCACGGTTCACCAAGAAGAACTGAAGCCCGTTGCTCACCCAATTTCCGGTGGTGGCTGTTCCCGAAGTCCCCGCGAATCCGTTGACAGCGGGACCATCGGGCTTGAGGGCATGGATTTGCACCGGGCCTGAGGCGCCGCTCCAAGTCAGGACGGCGGTACCCTCGCTATTATGGCAATCGTAGATCGTGGAGGGGGTAATCGTGAGCGTTGCGCTCCACCCCGGCATGGACAACACAAGTAGCCATGCAAACTTCATGACGAGATGGATCCGGCGAACTCGCTCTTCGCCATCTTGCGCCGCCAATAATTCTCGAAGAGACCTTTCATCGCTTCGCCCATGCCGCCATGTTCGAACACGACGGCGGTCCACGTAGGCCGCGTGATTACCGGATCGAGCAGCGCCACCAATCCGCATTGGCCATCGAACACCGCCAGCTTCATGGGCAGCGACTCCGCCTGCCCCACCTCCACTCCCGCCGCCGCGTAATCTTCCAGGCGCTGCCGGTGCGCGTCATCCAGTGTTCCGGATTCAATCAGCAGCCTGCATGTCACGCCGCGCTGGCGGGCCTGTTTCACCAGATGCTCATCCAAGGGATCCACCGCATAAGGCGGCCGCGAGAATTCCAGATATTCCGCGCGGACTTCGGAAAGCATTTTGCGATACTGCACCGCGGTTTGCTCCGTATCGCTGACAATCCGCAGATAATCCAGTGTGCCGCGCTCGCCCCGTCCTTCTGAATACGCAGCCGCCAGGTCGCTCACCAATCCATCCGCCATGCGCGTCTGATCCGTCAGCTCGCGCTGCAACGTCTGGACGCGCCGCACCAGGTAACTGGGCACCGCCAAACTCGGTTCAACGGCCGAAAACAGCTTGGTCTTTTCCTGGAC
>DATGIH010000312.1:0-7024 GCA_035295865.1 Bryobacteraceae bacterium | reverse complement strand
GACCAACGAAGGCAGCCTCGTTGATGGGCGTGGCGCCGGTTTGCCGCTCGATCTCATTAAGCGGCGCGCCATGCGCAAGCAGCAGGGCGACGCTGTCCACCGAACCGTTCCAGACGGCGAGGTCGAGCGGACTGGCTCCCTCATTATCGCGAATGTTCACCTTCGCTCCGTTCTCAATCAGGAACCGGATCAGATCCAGATGGCTGTCGCGCACCGCCTCATGCAGCGCGGTGGAGGCTTTCACGCTTTCCGCATTCACTTTGGCGCCGGCGGAAATCAACAGGTTCGCAATCCGCTGGTTGTCGAGCAGCACAGCGAGTTTCAGCGGCGTGGTGTTTCCTCCGTACCCGGCGAGATCCGGCTCTGTCATCACCAGCGCGTTCGGATCGGCATGTTGTTCGAGCAGCAGTTCGACAAGATCTGGCCGGTTCGACTGGATGGCGAACCAAAGCGGCGTGTATCCGCGGATCGGTTGATTAGCGCTAAATCCGATGGAAAAGAGGGTTTCGATGGTTTTGAGATCGCCCTCTCTGGCAGCCTTGACGTACATGGGCCCGGCAGCGTTTTCGGCCGCCCAGCACGTCAGTGTGAGCGCGGCTAACCAGAACAGGATTTTCATGCGCGCCTCCGATATCCTCAGCATACTCCGGTGGTCAGTTGTTGTCGCGGAGGATGACAAGCGGGTTCAGGATTAGGGCCCGCCGGGAAGGAACGACGCTCGCAATCACGACTGAGATTCCCAGCAGGAGCGGTGCGGCGAGCCAAATCCACGCCGTGGGCAACGTGTTTCCGGGTACGATTTGGGATAAAGTTCCCGCCAGGACGAGCGATCCAAGAGTTCCCGCGGCAGTACCGGCGAAAGCAAGTCGTCCGCCCTCCTTAAGAACTTGCCAGATGACGTGACGGCGCTTGGCTCCGAGCGCGATCCGCATCGCGAATTCGCGGCGGCGCTGACGGACGGCGTCGCTCAGGGCGCCGAATAATCCGAAAATGCCGAGCAGCATAGCGATCGTGGAGGAAGCCCCGATGATCATGGTTGCAATGCGCAAGGGCGCGAGTGCTGTCTGGCTGATGTAGGTGTCGAGCGTTCTTACGAGAACCGGAGCCGGTCCGCGGCCGGGCACGGCGTCGATGCTGGCGCGTAACGTTTCCAGCGTGCGCTGATTCGATGTTTGCACGTTGAGGATCAAGGTCATGTACGGGAGAAAATCCTGCGTCATCGGGAAATAGATGGCAGGCTCCATGCTCCGCTCGAAAGTCGCCAGACCTTGGGCGTTCACCACGCCGACGATTTCGGTTCGGCGGCCGATGTCGTCGATCACAGAGGCGCCGATCGCGTTGCCGCCGAAGTAAAGATCATTGGCTTCCCGATTGATAACGGCGATGCGGCATGCGGTTTGCTTGGGACCTCCAATAAAGGCCGTGCCTGCGACGAGTGGCCATCCCATCGCTGCGAAATAATCCTGCGATACGACATTCGAATCCAGCTCGATCTGTTGCAGCGCGGAATCGGCTGGCGCACGAAACTTCGCCAATCCGGGGCGTTCGTTGTTGGGTCCGGTGGCGTCGAGCTGATGGAAGTAGATGGTGGGGGCGGCGGACCCAGCGTTGCGCATCGCCAGGATGCCTACAATCTCGATTGGGGAATTGGCTGAGTCTCGAACGGTTCGGCCGACGGTCCCATGTCCAAAGAGTACTTTGGCTGCTTGTTCGTTTACCACGGCAACGCGGCAGGCTTGATCGGAGGCGTTAAACAGTCGACCTTCGGCCGGCGGAAGTTGAAACAGCGCGAGGGAAGCAGAAGTGAACGGTGCAACGGTGAGGCCGACATCCCGCAGCGGCGTTTGCCGGGGCTCGACCCGGAACGACGCCCAGGCCGCGAGTGAGCCGGGAAGGCGCCCAACCCAGGCCTTGGTGGAAACATCGGGAATCGATTGCGCGGCGCGTTGGACGCCCTGAAAATATCCAATCCCGGCCATGGGGCTCGCCAGCACATTGACCAGAATCGGATGACGCATCCGCTGGCCGGCGCTGGATGCAAGAGCGCCTTTCAGACCTGCGAACAGAAAAGCTGTAGAGATAACAAGCACGCAACAGCTCATCATTTGCGCGATCACCAAACCCATTCGCAGGCGCCGGATTCCAATGGAGGGTCCGGCGCTTTCGCGACGCAGAACGTCGGCAGGACGGTGGTGCGAAATCGTAAAGACCGGGAGGAGCCCGCACGCGATCGTGATTCCGATGCAGGCAGCCGATGCGGCGGCGACGCCGAACAGATCCGGCGCGAAGACTAACCGTTGAGCATCCTCCTCGAACAGCAGCGCGGGAAGCACCCATGTTGTCCAGAGCGCGAGAAGCGATCCCAGAGCGCCGCCAGCCACTGACATGACTATGCTATCGGCGAGCAATCCACGAATAAGTTGGCCCCTGCTTGCCCCGAGCGCGATGCGCAGCGACGTTTCCCGCGCGCGCGAAGTGGCGCGTCCCACGAGAAATGAAGCGACGTTTGCGCAGGCAATGAAGAACACCAGCAGCCCGGCGTAGTTGAGAAGGGATGCAACGCGCGCTCGGCCAGCGGCTATTGCGGGCGTTACGCCGGTGTAGGGAAGCATTCGGATATCGGGAGGTAGCGCGGGGATGGCCCTGTGACGAAGGCGTCCGAGCACCCAGACATTTTGATTGGCGGTGGAGGGAAGCGGCATCCAGAGGTCGACGGCGCGATCGCGGTAAACGCCTTCGAGACCATCGGGCGCGACCCCTCCTATCGTGAGATCTTCGCCATCGATTCGAATCTTTTGGCCGCGAATCCGATTATCGGCGCCGAACTCGTTTTCCCATGCGTGCTGACTCAGGAGGACGCCGCTCGCGAAGGATAGATTGAAGAAAGATGCCAGGTCCGGCGTTACGTACCCGATCGAAAGGACGGTGGATTGTCCGTTGAGGATCACAGTACGCGGCGTGATTCTTGCCGCGGCCACCCATTCGAAAGCTTCCCGGTGGCTCTGGATCTCCAGGTATTGCCGGAAGCTAAGCGGGCCGGCTTCGCGATGCAGGTCGCGCGCGAAGATGGAAACAACGCGGCTGAAGGATGCAGGCGTAGCGCCTTGGAAGAATCCACCTTGCACGAATCCGTGAATCGCCACGTTGCTGCCGATCCCGAGTGCGATGGTGAGCAGGAGCGTGAGCGACACTCCGGGTGAGCGAACGAATTGTCTCACCGAATACCGAATATCGAGCAGAAGAGCGAACAATCCAAGCTTCAATTGCATCTTAGAAGCCATGGACGAACAGACTTGTTTTGTATGGCTTTCGGTAGGGGTACGATCCAGCTTCGTTCAGTTGGATGCGTATTCTGTTCGGATATGAACACCTAGCGGTGCAGATAATCGTATGAAATTTTGATGGCTTCCAGTGGTGGATGATCCATCTTGCCCTCGTGCTCCACGAAGTAGTGTTTCACATGTCCGCCCTGTTTGGCGGCGGCGAAGAGCTTGGTCCAATCGATGCCGCCGGATCCGATTTCCGTGTTGGTTCCTTTTTCTTCGGTGTCCAGCGTGGTGGAGGTTTCGAATCCAGGCTTGAGGTCTTTGAGATGAAGCAGCTCGATGCGGGTTGGATATTTCCGCAAATACTCGATCGGATTGCGTCCGGCGTGACTCACATGGCCACAATCCATTTCGAAAGTCACCAGGCGAGGATCGGTGGATTCAATGAGCGCGTCGAATGCGACCACGTCCCCGAATTGTTTCAAGTCCACGGCGTGGTTATGATAGCCAAGCTGCAGTCCGTTTCGGTGCAGTTTGTCTCCCAGGCGATTGAACTGCTCGGCGTTCCACTTGTAATCATCCAGCGTGATCTTTTCATACAGCGGGACCAGCTCTTCAAACTTCATTTTGGAAACTTCCCTGTCACTGAGAGAACGGAGCGTCGGAAACACCACGATCATGTAGCGCAGGCCGAGTTCGCTGGCGGTATCGATGATTCGCGGATTTTTGAATTCGTCGAGATAGAAGTGACCGCTTACGCAGGTTAGACCAGCATCCGAGAAATTCTTTTTGCGATAGTGCGGATCGGTGAGGGGGAGCTCGAAGAGTTCAACCTCGCGATAACCGATGTCCGCAATCTTGCGCAGCGTTCCATTAAAGTCTCGTGCGAGTTCCTCCCTCACCGTCCAGAGCTGGAGGCCAATGGGAAGACCAAGCGGATTTGAGAGCAGTCTTGGAATCGCGCATGCATACGCGGCGGAGTGAATGAATTGGCGGCGGGAAAGCATTGTGGGCCTGAGTTGAAGTCAGGCCCATTGTACGTTAACGGATATCGATCTTGAGCGCTGCGTCGTCATGATTGTGACGCCAGGCCCAATACGCAGAACGGTCTTCTTCTTTCAGTCTTTCGAAGTTGACGTACCTGCGATGATTCTGCTTCAAATAGATCCGATAAGCGCGATCTTCATGGGAATTCCACACGTGATCGTCGTTGCGCTCGGCATCGTGGTACTTGCGGTCCTCGGCGCGAAGCGTCGTAGGGGTGAAAGCGATCGGGGCCACCAGAGCAGCGCCCAGCAGTAAAGAATTCAGAAAACGGGACATAGTGATTCTCCTCGCCGGCCAAAGTGCAATTCCATCGCCAGCGCTGCAAATAGAAGAATCGAAAACACCTGACAAAGGCTTACAAAGTTCAGGCAAGTCAAATGGTGAAGCCAGTGTAAAAGTTAGCTATGTTGCTGCGGCGCCCATGGCTGGATCGCTGAATCCTGCTTTGCCCGTTTCAACGCGTCCGGAGAAGCGCTGGAGGAATCCGTCCACGCCTGCGATGGTCACCATGAAATCGTACCAGTGATGGCTTTGCCCAAGCGGCATTAACAGGCTGCGCTCGGTATTGGCCTGAAGCACAATGGTGCGATCACTGCTGCCATAGCTGAGGTCCTTCACTTCGAGCGTGAGGTCTTGAGGCGCAAGACTGGCGAAGGAGAGCTCCAGGTCGCCGGCGCGATATTTGCAATCGATGCGGACTCGCGCTTGGGCGCCGTGGCCTGCGAACTCGCGCAGGAAACCATTGGGGCCGCAGACGCATAAATGGTAGCGGCCGTTCTCGAATCCGGCGAGGTCCCAGGCATCGGTCAGACGATCGCCGGCCGCGACTGCATAGGCGCGAGTGCGGAGTTTCGAATCGCCGCGAAATGAGGCTGGAGCGTAAACGTGAAAAGGAGCTCCGCCGGCGGGACCGGATTTCAGTGCAATTTCGAAGCGCTTTCCATCGCTGGTCACGCCGCCCGTAGCCTCAAGCTCGTAGGGAAGCGGGCTGGATGGACGTATGCCGGGTTCTTGCTTTGGCATCCAGGAAATGGCGGTTCGGTCCTCTTTGAAGCGCTTCACGTCGTCCGGGGAAAGCTTGCGGTATCCGGAAGGCAGGCGCGTGAACTGCGCGCGATGCACTTGTTCGAGAACGGTGTCGCGGGAAGGAGCGGGTACCGTAGCATCGCCGCCTCGATAGGGTTGGAAGGCGGCCGACAAGTCGCCGCAGACCGCACGGCGCCACGCGGTAATGTTGGTTTCACGGATGTCTTTGCCGGAGCGCTGGCTCAACACGCGTTCGAGCAGTTGTAGAATCGACGTGTGATCGAAAACTTGTGAACAGACGTATCCGCCTCGGCTCCAAGGGGACGCGACAATCAACGGCACGCGATAACCGAGACCCACCGGTCCGCCGCGGGCTTCCTTTGGGGAATGCTTTTTCAAATCTTGATCGAGTGTTAAATATTCGAAGCTGGCATCGATGCCGGGTGATGTTTTACCTGTCTCCGGATTTTGTGGATCCGGTGCGACGAAGGGCGGCACATGGTCGAAGTAACCGTCGTTTTCGTCATAACAGAGGATGAAGATGGTCTTGCTCCACACTTTCGGATTCCTGGTCAAAATGTTCAAAGTCTCGGCAACGTACCAACCGCCATACCAGGCTGATCCGGGATGATCCGAGAATCGCTCGGAAGGAATCAACCAGGAGACGGTGGGGAGGACGCCGCCGTTGACGTCCTTCCGAAACCGATACAGCGGATCGGATTTCGGCACCGCCATTTCCCGCTCGACGCCGCCGTCCTGATAGCGCAGAGTGGTTAGCTCGCGATAATCCCGATCATCTTCGTTGGTCGTGAAGGCCCTTTGGTGGAGATTGCGCTCGTGCTCGGAAAGCTGCGCGAGGCCTTGCTGTGTAAACTGCGTGCGCTCCTCGTTGACATACTTCAGAAGTTTTTCCTTCGCCGCGAGCGATTTCTCGTGGCCGCCCTCCGCGCGCAGTTTTTCGATTTCTGCCGGGAGCGTGGCCGCCATTCGCTCCAGATATTCCAGATGAGTTTTGCGGAATCCGACCTTGTACTGATCGAACCATTCCAGGGGATTGTCACTGAAGTTGGCGAGCCATGCGTCGTGCTCGCCTTCCAAACCGGAGGCGACGCTGAGTTCGTTTTGGTAAATGCGCCAGGAGATCCCGGCCTCTTCCAATCGCTCCGGAAAAGTTTTCCAGTTTGCCGTGGATCCGAAATCGACGTCGGAATTTCGTACGTTGGGTATAGACGACGACTCCTGCTTAGCGCGGATGGTTCCGGTCCAGAGATGCAAGCGGTTGGGCGTGGTGCCGGTGAGCGTGGAGCTGAAATTTTGATCGCAGACGGTGAAGGCATCCGCGAGCGCGTAGTAGAAAGGAATGTCGGCGCGATCGTAATAGCCCATAGTGAACGGCATGCCTGCGCAATCCTTGCGATGCGACGCTTTGGTGTCGAGCCAACGGTCGTGATTGCCATGATTGCGGGCGTCGGTTTGATCCGGCCAGGAGTGCGGGAGCGATCCCAGCCAGGTGGCCTTGGTATTTTTTAAATCCAGCCAAAATGGCGCGTACGTTTCGCCTGCCTCATTCGTCTGCAGCCAGACTGGATTTTGATTCGGCAGCGTCACGGCTCGCGGGTCGTTGAATCCGCGAACACCGCGCAGCGTGCCAAAAGTGTGATCGAAGGATCGATTTTCCTGCATCA
>DATGIH010000311.1:0-13607 GCA_035295865.1 Bryobacteraceae bacterium | reverse complement strand
TATGGCGACGTACTCGGAGTAAACCGCGTGAATTTGTCGATTCCGCCCGGCATTACCAGCCTCGTCGGGCCCAACGGATCCGGCAAAACGACATTAATGAACTTGATGACCGGCCTGATCCGCCCCTCGCGCGGCAGCATCCGGGTGCTTGGGATCCGGACGGACAATCCCGAAGAGCTATTCCGCTATACCGGCTACTGCACGCAGTTCGATTCCTTCCCCAAGGGCTTCACCGGCTATCAATTCGTCTATTCGTATCTGCGCCTGTATGGCTGCGCGCACGGCGAAGCCGAAGAGCTGACCTGGAAAGCGATCGAGCGCGTCGGACTCGTGGAACCCGCCCGCCGCAAAATCGCCGGATACAGCAAAGGCATGCGGCAGCGCATCAAACTGGCCCAATCCATCTGCCACGGACCGAGCGTCCTGGTTCTCGACGAGCCTCTCAACGGACTCGATCCGCTGGTTCGCGCTGAAACTATCGCGCTCTTCCGCACCCTCGCCGACGACGGCATGCACGTCATCATTTCGAGCCACATCCTGCATGAAGTGGATCAGATCTCGGATCAAGTGATTCTACTCAGCAACGGCTATGTGGTCGCCGAAGGCAAGATCCGCGGCGTGCGTAGCGAAATGCAGGAACATCCGATGCAGATTTTGGTGCGCTGCAATCGGCCGGGCGCGTTGGCCGCCAAAGTCTTCGAGCAGGATTCGGTGGTCGAAGCGCAAATCCACAAAGACGGCCTCGGTGTGCTGGTCAAAACCAAAGATCCGGACAAGTTCTATCTGCTGCTGAACCACATCGCGCAAAACGGAGTGACCATCGAATCCGTCGCTCCCGCCGATGACGACGTGAACTCAGTCTACGAATATCTGATCGGTTCCGAGGAGGCTGGACGATGAACCCGCTTTGGATCACTCAGATCATGGCCGTCCTTCGCCTCGAGATGCGCAAGACGTTTCTTTCCAAGCGTGGCTTCTGGATTTATCTGCTGGCGTTCCTGCCCGTGATTCTTTTCACGGCGAAATCGATCGTCGAAATGAAACTGCACCACACGCCCGATTTCGGCCAGGATACCAACGTCTTCGCCACCACGTTTCAGCTTTTCTTTTTGCGGCTCGCCGTCTTCTTCGGATGTCTCGGAATTTTCATGAATCTGTTCCGCGGCGAAGTCCTGGACCGCAGCCTGCATTACTATTTCCTCGCGCCCATTCGCCGCGAAGTCCTGCTTGCCGGAAAGTTTTTAGCAGGCGTGCTCGCCACTTGCCTTATTTTCACCACCAGCACCGTGCTTCAGATCGCCGGACTCTACTGGTCGAACGGCTGGCAGGTTTTTTCCGATTACCTGATCAACGGCAACGGCCTCGCTCACATGGCTGGATACATCGGCGCGACCATACTCGCGTGCATCGGCTACGGCAGCATTTTTCTCACCGCCGGCGTGCTGTTCCGCAATCCGCTGATTCCCGCGGCTGCGATTCTGGTGTGGGAATCCATCAATAGCTTTCTCCCATCGCTGCTGCAGAAATTTAGCGTGATCTATTATCTGAAGTCCTTGTGCCCGATCCAGATTGTCCCCGAAGCCGGCACGTTCTTCGCGATGCTTTCCATCAACACCGATCCGCTGCCAGTTTTCATTGCTGTCCCGGGCCTGCTGCTGTTCTCCGCCGCCGTTCTTGTAGCGGCCAGCTTTCAAGTCCGCCGTATGGAAATCAACTACGCCACGGAATAACGAACCGGTTTACCGAACCGCGACCGCAAGGGAGCGCGCCAAATCCTGATAAGAATAAGCCGTTTCAAGGTTGGCATACGGCTTCCCATCCACCTCGACATACGGATACACAAAATAATTCAACGCATCCCCCTGCTGCCTCGGCATCAGCGCCACATCGCGGCCTTTGGATAACTCCACGCGATTTTCATCGTGCGCTCCGAAGAAGTATTCCCGCTTCGCCGGATTCTTCGCCGCCTCCGACGCATCTACCGGCACCCAGCCGATCCCTTTCGCGTAAAATTCCGCCCAGCAATGGTAGCCAGCGATCTTCCCCGCCCCGCGATCGGCCGGCAGCGGAAACCCAATCGCGAACCGCGCTGGAATGCCCATGGCGCGCGCGTATCCGATAAAGATGGCGTGGAAATCGGTGCAGTTACCGCGCCGTGCGTCGCAAGCATAGTAAATGTCGCCGCGTCCCCAGCCTTTTCCAGTTTTGTCGTACTTCACGGTAGAAACCACGTGGTTGTAAATCGCGCGCGCCATCTCAAGATCGGTTTTGGCATGAGCCGCGTCCACCACTTCCTGGGCCCAGGTCTTGATCTGGCCGTCGATCGGGACCAATCGATCCGGTTTCAGCCAGCGGCCGAGATCGCCTTCATTCACGACGTTCGCTTTCGCTAACACAACCGGCTGAATGCGCTCCAGCCGGACGGCATGAAATGTCAAAGTCACGGACACGTTCGATTCTTTCGGATGGGCGAGCTCCAAATGCAGCATCTGATTGCCCTGATCGCCGGTTAAGATCTGGTGCGGATACGACGATTCTACTTGGACGTCCGTGATGCGCTGAAATGCGTCGTCGTGTGGCACCGGAATCCATAGCTCCAGTTTTTGCGTTCCAGCGGGGATCTCCTTCACAGTCGCTTTGTATTCGAAGGTGAAATCCCGCTGGTGGGCGGATTCGCCAGCCACCAGTACACCTGCCACAAACAGAAGACCACGGCGCATAAGCGCCATTTTAACTCGGGCTATTCCTCGCGGAGCGCCACCGTCGGATCCGTCCGCGACGCCCGCCGCGCTGGAACGTAGCAGGCAAACAAAGCTATAGCGGCAAGCAGCAAAATGACGGCGAGATACGTCGCCTGGTCGTTCGGCGTAACGCCAAAAAGCAAGCTGCGGAGCGCGCGGCCGGCCGCGGCGCTGAGAGCCAGGCCAAATCCAACACCGAACGCGGTCAGAATCAGGCCTTCCTTCACCACCGTATCGAGGATCTGCCTCGGTGACGCACCTAGCGCCATCCGGATGCCGAAATCGCGCGTGCGCCGCGCCGTGTGAAATGCGACGACGGCATAGAGTCCGATGGCCGCGAGCAGGAGAGCGCCGACAGAGAACATCCCGAGCAGCGCCATCAGCAGCAGACCAGGCGCAATAAACTCCATCAAGTTGGTTTCCATCGTTCGCATGTACGCGACGGGGACGCGCGCATCCACTTCTCGGATGGCTGCCCGAACGCTCGGCCCAATGGTTTCAAGTGCCCCGGAATATCGGAGGTGAAATTCCCGTTCCCCCGGTTCGCTCGAAGCGCGGCGCTCGGCAACAAACATGAAATTCTGCCGGCGCCCGTCTTCCAAATCCCGCCCGACGCCGGAGAAAAATCCGTTCGGCGCAATTCCCACAACTTGAACGGGCAGTTTTTGCTCGCCCATCCGCAGCGTTCTGCCCACAGCGGATAGTCCCGGCCACAGTGCCTCCGCCAGATTGCGATTCACAACCGCCGACGGAGTTGCGCTGTTCAAATCAGACTCGGTAATTCCCCGCCCTTCCACATTGCGGATTCCGAGGGTCTCGAGGTAATCGGGGCCCACCACGTTTGCATAGGAGGAAACGGTTCCCACCGGGCCTCGCCACGAAACTCGGGGCGGCGCGCCCTCCGCGTAAGAAACCGACAGCACCCCCGGAACTTGCATTAATCGCTTCCGCAGCCGCTCCAACAACTCTATGTTCTGTTCTTTGCTGACCACGGCGCCCTTGGTATCTACCGACGCAAGCAACAGGTGATCTTTTGCAAAGCCCAAATCGAGATGCACCGCCGCGGATACCGATCGATATGCCAGACCAGCGCTCGTCAACAACACGACACAAAGCGCCAACTGAACGGTCACTAGAATATTCGCTAGACGGGAGCGGCCCTGCGCCACGCTCCGCTCGCCGGCCTTCAACCAGGGGAGCAGCTCCTGCTTCCAAGCTCGCGCGGTGGGCGCAAGGGTGAAAGCTAAGGCGCTGAGGACGGCCAAAGCCATCGCGTAGCCGGCCACTCGCCAATCCGGCGAAAAATCAACTTCGAGGCGAACGCCCCGGCTATTGGGCGGCAGCGACCTCCCGATAATTCGCGTCGCCCACCACGCAAAGATCCAGGCCGCGGCCAAAGCCATGGACGAAAGAACCAAGGCCTCCGCCAGCAGCATCCGCACCACGCGAAAACGGGACGCGCCAATGGATTGACGTACAGCCATCTCGCGTTGCCGCAGCACCGCCCGCGCGAGCATCAGGTTGGCGACGTTAGCGCAGACAATCAACAGCGTGATCAGCGCAACGGCGCTGATGATCGTCATTCCCAATCTCCCGCGCGATCCGCCCATCGGCGAGAACGCCGCGGCGGTATAAGGAGCTAGCACCGCTGTTTTGTCCTTATTCGAAACCGGATACGCGGCCTGCAAGCGCTTCGAAAGAGTGTCAAGTTCCACTTGGGCCTCGAGCAGCGAAACATCTGGTTTTAATCGCCCTATGATTCCCAGCGACCTGCGCGACCGGTCGTCAAACTCCCGCGCCACCAGCGGAAGATTCGAATAACTCAGAAGCGGAACCCAGAAGTCCAGGTCCGCGGTCATCCACGTTCCGCGAAATTCGGGCGCCGCAATTCCAATGATGGTTGCAGGGAATCCGTTTACCAAAACGGTCTGGCCGATAACATCCTCCGCGCCGTGAAACTGAATCTGCCAAAGCGGATAAGCGATTACCGCCACGAGAGCCGTCTCCGCATTCGAAAACGAACGGCCTTTCACCACGGGCACTCCGAGCGTTTCGAAATAGTTCGCGGTGACGGCGGCGCCGTGCAGCTTGTAGCTCGCGTCCTTCATCACCAGCGTGAACGGCTGGAATTGGAAGGCGAGAATCGACCGCCAGCTCCGGGTATGCGCCACGTAGTCCTGATAATTCGGAAAGCTCTCTTCCGGATCCTCCACTTCGCCCTTGGTTGCCACACCGAACGAAACCAGCCGGTCAGCGTGGATGGCGGGCGCGGGCTTGGTGAGAATCCCGTGGATCATCGAATAAATGGTGGCGTTCCAGCCGATGCCGAGGGCCACCAGCACGATAGCGGCGATGCTCAAGCCCGGTGATTTGGTGAGAATGCGCGTGCCGGACCGGAAATCCTGGCCAAGCTGTTCCAGAGCCGCGGAGATCCAAATCGCGCGCGTCGTTTCTTTCACCAACCCGACATTGCCGAACTCTCGCATGGCGGCGGCGCGGGCATCTTCCGCCGACTGGCCGCGCGCGATGCGCTCCTGGATGGCCATGTTGAGATGAGCTTGAATCTCATCGTTGAAATCGCGATCCCGTTTGCCCATAGGATGTAGATAGTCTACACCCAGGTTCTCCGGTTGTCCAGGGTACTGCTCTTTGTTGTACTGAACTTTGAAAGTTACCGGGAGGAAGAGGCGCTGGGCGCTGGCAGCGCCGCAGCCGATTGAGAACCATGCAATTTCACCATCGATGCCGCAGCCATATAGCGCACGGCGTGATGTTCGTCCGAGAGCATCGGAGCCAACTTCGCGATGGTTTGTTGATTGCCGCGCTCGCCCAGAGCTTTGGCTACGGCCACGCGGACGGCCCAATTCTTGTCGGCAAGACCCCATTCGAGCAGCGTCAGCGCGTAAGGATCGCTATCTTTAGCGAGGATCGCCGCCGCTGCCGCCCGGCCTGCCGCTCCCGCGTCGTTCTTCATCTCCTTCATCGCCTCATGCAACGCGACCACACCAATGGACGCCGGCCCGAAAACTGCGCCGGTGGCCTCCTTGGCCCCCATGAAAGCCAGTTCGCTCGGATTGCGCATCTTGTGCTTGGCTTCCTTTATCGCGCTATGCACTTTCCCGGGCTTATCCTTGCGCTCACCCGTAAAAACGGCTTCGATGATATCTTCGCTCGAAGAATCGCCCAAATCCCAAAGCGCTTTGGCGGCGGTGAAGCTCACTTCCGGATTATCGTCGAGAGCGGCCTGAAGGCTAGGAATCGCATCATGCGCGCCCATGGCCCCTAACGTAGCAGCGGCGGTTTGGCGGACTTCGGAATCCTTGTCCTGAAGACCGCGCTCGACCAATTTTGCGGCTTCGGCGTTATCGCCTATGGTTCCGATGGCCGCGATTGCGGTTTTGCGCCTTTCCGCGTCCTTCTCTTCGATTCCGGAACGTAGCGCATCCCACGCCGAAGAGTCCGACGGTATGGTGGCCTTGCTGGCGTCTTGGGAGAACAACTCGAAATCCCCGTGCTTTGACGTCAAGGGGATGGCAAGTAACCCGGCCAACAGGACCGATCCTGCGTGTCCACGAAGAAACATGCGCCTGCCGTTAGACGCGATTTTTGGATTTTGTTAACAGGAAAAAATACCTAGTACTATTCTGTAGACGGACTGACTAAGTCTGACACCGTACTAGTATGTCCCGGCGCAACGAACATTCAGGAAGGTTCGCCGCCCGCCGCATCGCGACATTGGACGTAATGGAAATTCTCCGCGCGGATTACGGTGATCGTAGCGCACGCACTTTGCGTGCCGTGTTCGCACTCTTGCGAACACCGTTTTTCTAAGATGGGTTCACATGAGTGTGATCGCAGCACGCATGAGTGCCTGCTGTTACGTCTAGTTGAATCCGCCGCGCGGCCGGTATCCGGGCCGGGCCCGCACGCGATACTTCTTGCCTACATCGGAAGTGATTTCTACGTTGATCTTCCGGAATCCCTCGTTGTTATTGGCCTGCGGATAGTAAGTGATGGTGTAGCTGTTGCCGAGGTCTTCGCGGATGGATTCAAACGCCTCCACTTGCCGCTGCCAGGTCTTGGCAAAGTACGCTTTTCCGCCGGTGCGATTGGAGATGCGTTTGAAGACCGCGCTCGACATCGGATCTTTATTCACGTCGTTGGTCGAGATGACGTAAATCGGAATGCCTTCGTCTTCGGCGACGGCGCGCACATCGTCCGGCGCCACCATACTCGCGTTATCCGGACCATTCGAGAACACAATGATCACCTTTCGGCCCGGAACCTTCGCGGCATCGCGCAAGGCGAGCAGCAGGCCGTTATAGAGAGCGGCATCGTCGCCCGCGACCGCTTTGCGCAAACCGAAGATCGCTTCGCTGCGATCGCGCGTGAGGGGGGCATCGCGCTTTAAATTCCGGCTGAATGTATACACCGCCACCGAATCGCTGCGGTCCAGACCGCGCACAAAGTCGGCGATCGCGTCGGACGCATACACAAATCCGCGATACATGTAGTTGCTAGTGTCGAAAAGGACGAACACGTTAGTCCCCACAAAAGAATCCGTACGAACTTCGCTGCCTTTCGCTTCCGCTTCCGCATTCGCTGCCGCCGGATTCAGGGGACGCGTGGTCCCGTCATCCATCACCTGCACCGGCGCTTTATTGCCTTCGCCGAAGGTGTTGATCTTTTGCGCGATGCCGTCTTCGGTGACTTTGAAATCGGCGGGTTTTAGCCCATTGATGTAGTGGCCTTTACTGTCGGTGACCGTAAAGCTCAGCACCACCATGTCAACTTTGATCCGGAAGGTCGGCCGGTCCTGCGCCAGCAGCCACAGCGCGCCGGACGCCAACAGCGCGCCTCCGGCTAAGATTGTTTTTCTTAGAAGCTTCAAGGATTCCCCTCCCTCAAACTAAAAACCGCCGCCACCGGCTGCCGCTTGCTTGCGCGTTTTCTGCCGCACATCTTCGCCCACCAACCTGAGCGAGCGCAGCAGCGCCGGCCAATCTTCCAAGTGCGTGGCGAAGATCTTTTCCACCGTGTCTCGCGTCCACGCGGGCACCAAAACGTTGAGCTGCGCGGGCGCGAGATGCAACTGATCGGCCAGCGCTCCGTAATAAAGCAAATTCGACTCCCAACTCTCGGCCAGGATTCGGCTCGAATAGCCCATCAGCGTCGGGAACGTCCGCAGGTTGAGCAGTTCCGGCGAATAGGAATTCGCGAGCGTCGGCTTTGGAGTTCCGAACGCATGCGAGATGACGTCGTAATTCAGCTCCTGCGGCGATTCGCCGGCTTCGCGCCGAATCTCGGCCGCCAGCGGGAGGTCGCTTGCTTTATTGCTCGCGGGGATATCGCGCGCGATGGCGAACAGCTCCGACGGCATCACGTTTTCGAGCGCCAGTTTCACTTGCCCGTCCGAAAGCTCCTGCGCAATTTTTTCCACGCGCGCGGGCGGCGCATAATTCGATAGCGCGTCCAGCACCGCTTGCTTGCGCTCCGGATTCAGCGCGGCTTCGGCCAGCAGCGTTTCGCCGTAATCCATGTGCAACCCAACCCAATGCAACTGCGCCGGAGTAACATTCCACCAGCGCTGAATAGTCGCCGAAAGCATCAACTGCGGGACCAGGTCGCCCCAGATCAGAGCCTGCTCGCGCGAGGGGATTAGAAAATTCTGCTCCGCTTCCGCGATTGCGTAGGGCAAGTTGATCATCGATCCGACCAGTTTGCCGCCCGCGCTCGACGGCCAGCCGGTTCCCGCGACTTCAGTCGCTTTCCAAATCTGGTTGGAGCCGGATAATCCGATAAAGTCGTGGCTGCGGACAAACAACGGGTTGGTGTAAAGCACCTGCGCGCCCGGAGGCGCGTAATGGACATAGTTCAGGCCCACTAACGTATCGCGGAGGAAAGGCGCCATTAATGCGCGGATTTCGTCGAGCTTCTTGGGGTCGCTCGATGCGTGATCGATCAGCGCGCGCAGGTTCACCTTCCGCTGCGCCTCGACGTGCTTTTCAGACCAGTAGCCGAAACTGAGCGCGTTCTTTTCGAGACCGCTCAGCGGCGCGCGCGGCAGTTGAATCTCGGCGATGCGCGACGCTGTCTTGGTAATGAGCGCATTGTTCACCTTCTCGCCTTTCGCGAGATTTTCCAGATGATCCACCAAGCCGAAAATGTCAGCCAGCGATATGAGCCGCTGCGATTCGAAGATGCGGATCATATCCTCCACCAGCTGCGTGTGCGCCTCGGAATTGTCGGATTGCGCGGTACCGGCCAGCAGGTCGATCATGCGATCCTGCGGCGATCCGGTGGGCGAGTGGGTCGCGGCGAGCAGCGTTTTTACGCCTTCGCGGCCGCCTTCAAAGACTTCGCGCTCGCTCTTCACCTTGGCAAAGGGCGCGAGGATGGTGGAAAGCGTGTGGTCTCCATCTGCCGGTGCGATGGATGCCTGGCGATAAAAAATTTGCCACAGTCCGACCAATGCCTGCGCCGTACCGGCAGTGTCCGCGCGCAAACCCTGATCGTGGATTTGGTTGATGCCCGCGCCGACGTCTAAAAACTGTTGAATGGTCGCGTTGGATACTTCGGGCGCTTCGGCAAACAGAGAATACTGCGCGCCGAACATCCGGTATTCGCGCGCCAGACGATCGGCGGTGTGAGCATCGAGAACCGTTTTACGATGCCGGTCCACATCGCTGAGCGCCATGAAAATTTTGAGCGGCTCGTTTTCCACCGATTTCCGGCACAGCGCGAAGAGCGCTTCCAATACGTCGTCCGGATCTTTCCAGCTCGGCGCGGCTTTGCTGAGTTTCGCGTCATATTTCCCGCTTCCCTGCGGATGCTCGATGAACAAGGTCCGCCACACTTCCAGTCCGCCCGGGATGTGCGGTTTCCCATCCGGGTCGAGACGTAGCCTTGTGGTCAGCAGCATCATGTCGGTGTTCGACCGGAAAACCGGACGCGCCGGACCCGGGCTGGTGACTTTACCTTTGATGGCGGCGTAGAATCTGCGCAGCCGATCTGGATCGCTGAGATATTTCAGGACCGGTCCGTTGGCGGGGCTGGGAGTGATTCGCAAAAGCGCGTCGAAATAGCTGGCGAGCCAACCGTCGTCCTTCGCGACTAACCGCTCAAAAAATGCGCTACCCTTGTCGGGCGCGACGCCCACCAGCTCGGCCCAAATCTTTTCGTTCCCCGGACCGCCCGGCACCAGGGCATGGCCGTTGCGGATTTGGAACATTCCGCCGTAAAAATCCAGGACGTGCGCGTAAGCGCGGATTTTCTGAATGGTGGTGTTCTTGCGCAACTCGTCGGCAGTGGCCGGGTCTAATTTAGAGAGCCCCAGGTACAGACGGCACAGAGAGGGATCGCCTAAGAACGTATCGATAAAATCGGAGCCTTCACGATCTTTCGCCGAAAGCCAATAATCCGGACCGTAAAGCACCACCGCTTGCGTCGCTTTGTAATCGTAGGAGAAGGGCCGGCTGACGCGCAGGCTCTGTTCCAGTTCCGCCAAGGGAAATCCGGAATCGATCGTAAGAAAGGCGCGCGTGGCGTTGACGGTTTCGAGCACCACTTCACTGCCGCAAGCGCCCCGCATGCGATAACCCAGGACGCGCAGCAGTTCGGCAGTTTGGGAAGAATCGCAGGTTTCGATCTTGATCACCTTGTCCGGGCCGCTGAGCTTCTCGAGCTCACGCGCCTGGGACAAATAGCGGATGATCAGCTTCAAATACTCGGTCTGTTCCAGCGCTTCGTTGCTGCTGGCCGCCTGGTAGCCGTTGGTCACCACGTTTCGTGCCAGCGCGGGAATGACGTCGTCCGGTCCTAGTTCGGGCGAAAGTGCGGCCATGCGGGCGAAGGAGCGCAGCGGACCGGGAATCGGGACGGTCTGTCTTTTTTCGGGTGGAGGAGCGACAGCTGGCGCCAGCGTCAGATCGTGACCACCTGCGGAGCGGTACTGTTCCAGATGACGCGTGGCCGCATCGCGGTCGCCGGCGATCAAATCCAGGATGGCCAGGCGGCGGGCGGCGTAAATCCGCTGATCGCCTTGGGCGGTCTTCAGCAGCTTCTCGTACACTTCGCGCGCGGCCGGATCGTGGTGGCGATCCAGAAATTGCGCGTAAGCTTCCAGCGAATCCGCGGAACCGTTTTGCGCGCTTTTTTCCAGGAAATCGCGCGCGCCCGCAGGATCCCCTTTGGTCTCCATCTGCAGGGCATGCAGATTCAAATCATCGGCGCTTGCGGCAAAGCTTAAAAACGAAACAGATATAAATGCCGTTACGACGGTACGCATGGGATTCGTCCTTTCCCTACCGTTCTTGGCTAAATACTGTATCACTGGCGACAGGGGGGCCGCTTGAAGGAAGTTAGCGCCGGGGCGCGCTAACTTCCGTTATTCGGTTGTTCGGTTACTCAGTTCTTCGGTTTCCATGGCAGAGTGAGGTCGGTTCGGAAATGTGGTGACAGACTCGAATTTCCGCAGCGACGAAGTTCCGAAAAAACCGCAGCAGCCTGATCTGCGGAATTTCGTGTCTGTCACCATATTTCCAGCCACGCAAAGTTCCGCCACGGGCTGTTGAGGTCGCGCGTTACGATATGGGAATGAGGCTTGGAATCGCCTGGCTGCTGTTCGTGGCCGCGGCTTCGTCCGGCGAAATTCCCACTGGAACCCGGATCGAAATCCGGCTTACTTCCGCTGTCAACAGCGCTAAGGCCAAAGTCGACGATAAATTCGACGCCATCATCATCGCGCCCGTTGTCGCTCAAGATCAGATCGCGATCTCGGCCGGCGTGAAGTTGAAGGGGCATATTCAAGAAGTCAAGGCGGTCGTCAATCCGGACGACCAGGCGGTGCTTGGGCTGGCGTTCGACGAGATCAGCGATACGAACGGAAAGCGAGCGAATCTGGCGGCGCGTGTCGCCGGCGTGGATAACGCGCGGGAATCGGTAGACAAAGACGGCCGCATTCTTGGGATCATCGCATCTCAAACCGGATCCGGCCGCCTCGATCAGGGAATCAATAAAGTCAGCGAGAAGTATTCCGGCTTAGGAGAACTGCTCGGCACCATTAAGCAGGCCGTTATGAAAGAGCCGGACGCCAACATCGACTACGAGGCCGGCGTCGAGATTAACATCGAACTCACCAAGCCGCTTACCTGGACCGGCAGCGCCAGCGCGCCCAACGTCCGGCCGGTGGAACCGGAGGGCGAACTCACGGATCTGGTGAATCGGCTGCCGTTCCGGACCAGCGCCGCCAAGCCGCCCAAGGAATCCGACGTCACCAATATTTTGTTTCTTGGCAGCCGTCAGAATTTGGAGGATGCGTTTCAGGCAGCGGGCTGGTCCACGGCGAAGCAGTTGAACGCGATGTCCAAATTCGAAACGTTTCGCGCCATGTCGGAGCAGCGTGGCTACAAAGAAGCGCCCATGTCTGTTCTATTGTGGAACGGCCGTCCGCCGGATCTGGTCTTCCAAAAACAGAACGACACGTTCAACGCGCGGCACCATCTGCGAATTTGGCAGGTCTCCGATCAATTCCGCGGACGCGATGTCTGGGTTTGTTCGGCGACGCACGACACCGGCATCGATTTCTCCGAAGAAAATCGCACCTTCATCCATAAAATCGACGGCCAGATCGATCGCGAGCGCGCCAAAGTGGTCAACGATCTTCTCTTCACTCGATTGGTGACGGCGCTTTCGCTGGTGGATCGGCCGGGCGTGGCGGTCAGTTTTTTCAATGCGACAGGGGACAAAGTCACCACCGATGGCCGGATGGCCGTTATCGGTTTCTAGCTTCTGGTTTCTGGCTGCGGCCGGATAGGGTGAGCTGCTCGCATAGGGTATCCAACTCCGCCGATTTCTCTTCGATCATTTTGTTGGCCAGCGCTTTCAGTGCGGCCAGGTTCGAGCGGTTGGTATTATCCAGGCCGTGATTCGCCGGATTGAGCGCGGGTTGAAATCGATAGTAGCCGGTGGGCATAAGCTGGCGAAGCTGGAAATCCACCGTGCTGCTCACGCCATCGAACATCGCGTTTAATAACGGCTTGGCCCATTGCAAACAACCCCAATTTCGCGCTGGTCCCACGGGAACCGTTTGTATCAAGGAACCAGTGCCCAAGGAAACGATCAGATATCCGCCAGGGTGCGGCAGTGTGCACTGCGCCTCCACCAACGCGCACGCCGCCGGATTGTTGGCGAAAACTCCGCCATCGATCAACGTGTAGAAATCGGAATTCGTGCCGGTGGGGATTCGCATCGGCTCGAAGTAACTCGGCGCGGCGGACGTAGCGCGTGCGATGTCGCGCGCTCGAAAGTCGTAATCCGGTCTCTTGCGCGCGCTCGCGCTTTTGAAGAAGAAAGGGAAACGGCGCGCGATTTCATAACTCGGAATCAAAACGTCCGTAGCCGCGTCGCTGAGCTTCGCGTCGTCGAAATATTCGAATAAAACCTGATCGATTCCTTTCGACGAATATTTCTTCCACACCAGGCTGTCGCTGGTGACGAGCCTTCGTCCAAAGGATCGCGAGAAAATCCGTGGACCCTCGCGCTCGAACATCGCAACCAGTTGCTGCGCCGTGTAAAGCGGCCGGCCGGGAAATTTTGGAACGGTCAGGCCGAGAGCCAAAATGCCGCCGGTAGATGTTCCGGCCACCAGATCGAAAAGCTTCGCTACGGGACGATTCGTGAGCTTTTCAATCCGCGACAACACCAGTGCCGGAACGATGCCCCGGATGCCGCCGCCGTCGATCGACAGGATGCGGAGAGGGGGCGCGGGACTGGGGGCTAGGGACTGGGGCCTCGCGAGGGACAGGCTTTGCAATGGAACCATCCGCCATCAGACTAATTGACGAAGGATCGATCGAGTGAAGCAGC
>DATGIH010000310.1:0-15434 GCA_035295865.1 Bryobacteraceae bacterium | reverse complement strand
TCGCGGCCGCGTAACAACGGAACGCCGAGCGTTCGAACATACCCGGGGCTTACGATGTGAATATCCGGATGCGGCAGTTTGCCCGGACCCGCCTCCTGGATCCCTTCGATCGAGATGTCGCTGCGGGAGTGGGATCCGGATAAGGGAATGGCGGTGCCCAGCGCGGCGGACTCCACGCCCGGCAGCGCGCGAACTTTTTCGAGCGTCTGCTGCCAGAAATTCAGAACGGCCGGATTCTTGGAGTATTGCGCGGTGCGGAGATTCATTTCCATCGTGAGCAGGCGATGAGTTTGAAATCCTGGATCGACGGCCAGCAGCCGATGCAGGCTCTGAACCATCAAACCCGCTCCGACTAGTAGAATTAGCGCCACCGCCATTTCGGCCACAGCCAAAAATCCGCGCACGCTACTTTGGCCGCGCCCGGCACTGCTGCTCCGGCCGCCTTCCTTCAGCTCCGACTGGACTTCTGGTTTCGTTAGCTGCAGTGCGGGAACCAACCCGAACATCAGCGACGACACCACCACCGCGACAGCGGCGAACAGCAGGACTGCGCCGCTCAAGGTAGCGCTCGCGCCGCCTTGCATGTCCATTGGAACGATGAGCGTGGATAATCCGCGAATTCCTGCGATAGAAATCGAGACGCCCAAAAGACCGCCGAAAAATGCAAGCACCAGACTTTCCGCCAGCATCTGCCGGACAATGCGGCCGCGCGTGGCTCCGAGAGCGATGCGGAGTGCGATCTCGCGCGTGCGTGCTGCGCCGCGCATAAGAAAAAGATTCGCCACGTTCGCGCATGCGATCAGCAGAACAAACAAAACTGCGCCAAAAAGCACCAGGATCGCCGGACGAATCTCGCCGACGAACACTTCGCGGATGGGCCGGAGGGATGCGCCGAATTCCGTGTTGACGGGATAGGTGGCCGCCAGCCGGGCTTGAATGGTATCCATTTCGGCGCGGGCTTGCTGAAAGCTGACGCCGGGAGCCAGCCGCGCGATCACCCGCATATCGCCGCGTTCGCTGCGGTCGGCCACTTCTTCCGGATTGTGAGTCGCCCACACGCCCATGGGAACGATCACGTCGGTCTTGTCGATGGACCGGAAATCGGGCGGCAATACGCCGACGATGGTGAAGCCGTTGCCATCCAGATTGATGGTGTGTCCGAGCACATTCGGATCGCCGCCTAAATGAGATTGCCAAAGCTGGTAGGTCAGCAATACGACCGGCGCGGTACCGAGTTTTTCCTCCGCGGGTGCAAAATCGCGGCCGAGCAACGGGTGCATTCCGAGGATGGAGAAAAAGTTAGACGAAACTGCTTCGCCGCTGATGTTCTCCGGCTGATTGACGCCGGCAAGATTGAACGTGACTGCGCCCACCGCCGCAATTTGCGAGAAGGCGTGGCTTTGCACGCGCCAGTCTTGGAAATCCGGATAGGAAACGCTGACCAGTCCGACTCTCGGCGTGCTTTCATTCAAGACGATCAGGCGCGAGGGGTCCTGATAAGGCAGCGGACGCAGAAGGATTCCATAGACGACCGAGAAAATTGCGGTGTTCGCGCCGATTCCGAGCGCGAGTGTCAGCAGCGCCACCGCCGTGAATCCTGGAGATTTCCGCAGCATCCGCAGACCGTAACGAACGTCTTGGACTAGTTCTTCCATAACATGCACGCCGCGCGCTTCGCGGCACTCCTCCTTCACTTGGTCGAGTCCGCCGAATTCGATCCTGGCGCGGCGCAGCGCTTCGTCACGGCTTACGCCGGAGCGCTCGTATTTTTGAACGTAGCGCTCGAAGTGAAAGCGCAGTTCGTCGTCGAGTTCGGTTTCGGCGGAGTTCCCGCGGAAGAGTGAGCGAAGACGATGGAATAAGTCGTGGAGCACAGCTTGTGACGATCTCTCTCCCCTGCTGCTTCTACATGAGAAGCGTACAACACTTCCTGTCGAAGCGCAAGGGGGAGCGAATCCAGGACTACCGGGTAGCTAATTCCGAAGGTTTTTCCGCGATGGCGTGCGTGGCGAACGGAAGATGTCCGATGATTTCGACTACAGTGTTACGAACCGCCTTCAGAACGGGCGACGAGAGGGTCGCAACGGCCGTCATCCGGTCCGTTAAATTCACAACGGAATGGGCTATTCTCAGCCGCGCCGTCCGCCACTTCTCGAGTGGTCCATCATCGCCGTTTTGAATGGTTTCGTGCAGGCCTGTGCAAGCGAAACGGCGTCCTGGATGCCGGTGTTCATGCCCTGCCCGCCCGCCACGCGGTGCTGGATGTGAAAGCGTGAAGACCAGAGCATCCGGCGGATCGCGACTCGGCCGGTCTCCGGTCCACGTTCTTTCAGAACCGCGGCGAAATCGTCGAGCGAAGGCCGCGGTGCCGCCTGCTGCACGGTTGCGACAATGCGGAAATGGTCTCGGGGCAGCGGCGCGACCACCATCAACCCCTTCTCGGAGTAGAAGGCGGTTCCGGAATGATTCAGGTGTACGTCAACATGGCCGTCCTGCCCCTCAAGCCGGGTGAGCTCAACGTTTCGTTCCACGGCACCACCCAGTGATTCAACACGACGCTGCAGAACCGCCTCCACACGATCCTGCGGAATCATAAGCGTGAATGGATAGTCCTTTCGCTAGAAGGAAATGCACATGCGCTGCCAAAATGAGCAGCGCGGGCCTTGCTGGCTCATCCACTTGCGGACAACAGGACGTTGTCACGCGGTAATTCTTGCAGCCGGCGTAATCTATGCAGGCAGCCGCAGGTCGCGGCACTTCGCCTAGCCGGATTTCGACCAGAACTGCGTCGTACTCGCCGAAGGGCTTGGGCCGCTCGCCTGCCATCGTCTTTCCTGGCGCCGTAAAAACATTCACGCCAAGCGTCGCCGATCGGATTGAGGCGGCCATATTAGCCGTACTTTAGCTCGGTGCTTTGGCCGACCTCGATGATGTAACCATCAGGATCGCGAATATAGCAGCGCGTCTCGCCGTACTTCGGGATCGGCTCGGTGATGAATTCGGCTCCGCGGCTTTTCCACAATTTGTAACAAGCTTGAATATCGGCGACGCGAAAATTCAAGAAGCTGTTGATATGATCCGGATTCGGGACGCTGAGCGTCACCGTGGGCTTGTCGGGCGTGGGCCCGCCCCCGACGTTCACGATCATCCAGATATTCGCGAGCTGTAGGTACCCAGGTGCGTTGCCGTCGCCGAGGCTTAGAATCCGGGCGCCGAAGACTTTTTCGTAATAGCGTGCCGATCGCTCGATGTCCTGCACGGTGAGAAAATGCGCGATGCTGATTCCATCCTGCGGCGGCATCTCATAGCTTTTTTGATCCACTTGCACGCCATCGGCTGCCGCCTCCGATTTGGGCGCCGACATGAATTTCAGCAGCGCCTGAGCCGTCGATGTGGAGGACGCGGGATTCTGCCCGGTAATCAGACGGCCGTCCGTAATCGAGAAAGGTTGCCAGTTGGCTTTCTTTTCGAAGATGGCGCCGAGCCGCAGCAGTTCATCTTCGACGAGAAATGGAACAACCTTGGTGAGTTGCACCTCCTCTTCCTCGCCATTCGTGAAGCCGGTGACGCGTTTTCCTTTCACCAGCGGAGCGCCCTGATATTTCACGTGGCGAAGCACTCCGGGCGAATGACACACCAACGCGATCGGCTTGCCGGAGTTGTAGAAGGCTTCGAGAAGCGCGATGGATGCAGGACTCTCGGCGAGGTCCCACATTGGTCCGTGTCCGCCGGGATAAAACACGGTGTCGAAGTCCTCCGCCTTCATGTCGGCAAGTTTGAGTGTGTTGGCGAGAGCCTTTTGCGCCGCCGCGTCTTGCTTGAAGCGCGTCATGGCGGGAGTTTGATTTTCCGGCAGATCGCTTTTCGGATCGACCGGAGGCTGCCCGCCTTTAGGAGAAGCGAGCGTCAGCTCAACACCGGCATCGCGGAATACGAAATAGGGCGCGGCGAATTCCTCTAGCCAGAAGCCCGTGGGGCGGCCAGTGTTTCCCAGTTGGTCGTGCGATGTCAGGACCATCATTATTTTCATGTTGCTCTCTCCTGTATTGTTCGCGACCCGTTTCCCATTTAGGTTGAACACAAGACGCGTTGTAGCAGCAGTAGATTACGACACTGGTGTGGCAGTTGGTAAAGAATTGTATCGGGATTATTTCAATCAAATAACGATGTGCGCTCTGGTCCGGTGTTTGCCCACGGGTCGACAATCGTTGGTGCCCGGGGTGGGACTTGAACCCACACTCCCGTTGCCAGGAAAAGGATTTTAAGTCCTTTGCGTCTGCCGATTTCGCCACCCGGGCTGAAGGTGCGATGTTGCAACTCCATTATAATCGGCGTCGCGAGCGTCGCCTTACGAATTTACGCCGGACGCGAGGAATCCGCCATCCACAGCAATGGACTGGCCGGTGATGTAACTCGCGGCGTCCGACGCCAGCAGAACCGCCGCCCCGATCAGTTCGTCGGCTTTTCCGAAGCGCTTCATCGGAGTGCGTGTCAGGAACTCGCGGCCGCGCTCGGTGCCGTCGAGTAGTGCCGAATTCAAGTCCGTGCGAAATACGCCGGGGGCGATGGCGTTCACGTTGATCCCGACGCGCGCCCACTCCACCGCGAGGCTGCGGGTGAGCGAAAGCACGGCGGCTTTGGACGCGCAGTAGGCCGTCACTTCATACAATCCGACGAAGGAGCTGAGCGATGCGATGTTCACGATCCGGCCGCGCTTGCTCGCCGCCAACGGTTCATAAAAGCTCTGGCAGCAGCGCAGCATGCCGGTCAGGTTCGTATCCAGGATATCTTGCCACTCCTGCTCCGGAAGGTCCTTGGTCGGTGTCCGCTTGGTCTTTCCGGCCGCGTTCACCAACACATCCACCCCGCCAAACCGCGCTACCACGGCGTCGCGCAGCGCGTCGATGGATTTGCGATCCGCCACGTTCACGCTGTGACTGAGCGATTCTCGGCCCACGTTTTGGATCTCAGCCGCGATCTCATCCACCAGTTCCTGACGCCGGCCGGTGGCCACCACCGCGGCGCCTGCTTCCGCCAATCCGAGCGCGATGGTGCGTCCAAGTCCGGAAGTTCCGCCGACTACGACCGCGACTCGGCCCGAAAGATCTGTGTAGTTTTTGCTCATCTGGATTTATTGGAACACACGTGAGTTAGGCTGAAAGACATGGGACAGATGTCGCTTGCGTGGGGTCCGGTACGCAAGACCTTCACCGTGGCCGAACTCAGCGGACGCATTCGCGATCTGCTGGGCGGCGAGTTCAACGACATTTGGGTGGCGGGCGAAATCTCGGGATGCAAGATGGCGTCGAGCGGCCACTGCTATTTCACGCTGAAGGATCAAGCGGCGCAGATCCGCTGCGTTTGCTTCCGGACGTCGCTGCGCTATCTGAAGTTCAAGCCTCGCGATGGCGTTGCGGTGCTGGCGCGCGGCAGCATCGATCTGTATGAAGCGCGCGGCGAATACCAGCTGCTGGTGGAAGCGCTGGAGCCGCAAGGGCACGGAGCGCTGCAGTTCGCCTTCGAACAGCTCAAGAAGAAACTGGCAGCGGAAGGCTTGTTCGAACAAGAACGCAAGCGCGCGATTCCAAGGCTGCCGAGAAAAATCGGGATCGTGACTTCGCCCACGGGCGCGGTAATCGGCGACATGACCCAGATTCTCTCTCGGCGATTCCCGGGGCTGCACATCCGGCTGTATCCGGCGCTGGTGCAGGGCGATGGATCCATTGAAGCGGTGGTTCGCGGGATCGAGTATTTCAGCGGATCGAAATGGCCGGACGTTGTGATTGTGGCGCGCGGAGGCGGGTCGCTGGAGGATTTGTGGACGTTCAACGAAGAAGCTGTCGCGCGAGCGATCGCGGCGTCGAACGTGCCGGTGATCTCGGCCGTCGGACACGAGACGGATTTCACCATCGCGGATTTCGTGGCGGATCTGCGTGCGCCGACACCGTCGGCCGCCGCGGAACTCGTGATCTGTACGCAGGAACAACTGATAGAACAGATCAGCGTGGCCGAGCACAAACTGCTGCAATCCGTTCGCTATCGGCTGGCGATGGCTGCGCGGCGACTGCATCAACAAGGCGTGGAGCGCGCGTCGGCGGTGCTGCATCGCAACATCGGCCGGATGCAGCAGCGCGTGGATGAGTTGGAATATCGGTTGCGGGAACGCGTTAACTTGAGGGCTTCGCTGCGACGGAAACGCTTGGAGGAATTGACGGCGCGTTTGCGGAGTCTCGACCTTCGGCTTCGGTTCGCGGCAGTGCGCCGCCGGCTGGAGAAAGCCGATGCGGCGGGGCTTCAAATTATGAGAATGCGGCTGACGCGCGCGCAAAACCGGCTGGTTCCGCTCGAGGCGCATTTGACGCAGTTGAGTCCGCTGAAAATTCTGGATCGGGGGTATGCGATCGTGACCAATGCCGAAGGCCGCATCGTCAAGCAACCCGAAGAAGCGCCAGTTGGATCCGAGATTCAAGTGCGCCTGGCGAAAGGAAACATCGCCGCCGAGGTCACTCGCACGGTTCGTACGGAAAACGGTGGATCGACTTGATGCATTCGGTGAGCGCCTGAACCAGCGACGGGCCCCATCCGAACGGCGTGAAGGGCGCTGTGTTCTGATTGGTCTGCTTGTCGGCCTGCGCGAAGAACTTGAGCGCGGGATCGGGCGGCGAAACAAACTCCCGCACTGTGATGAGAAATTCCACGTCGCCGCTGGCCTGACGCTTCTTCATGGCGAAGTGATGCAACAGGCACAATTCCTCCGACGGATTGTTCTCTGCGAATCCCCATTCGAGCGCTGGCATGTGCTTCCCTCGGAACTATAGCTCAGGCGGGCTGCCGAATGCACGTGCGCTACAATCAGCGAGGAGGAAAGAATAAATGAAAGCATCCCACTTATTATTGGCGGCGTTGAGCGCTGGCCTGCTGTGCGCGGCCCCGGACGCACGTGAAAGATTGGACGCATCCGCCGACGTGATGAACGAAATTATGTCCGCGCCGGATAAAGGAATTCCGCAGGATCTGCTGGGCAAAGCCGAATGTATTGTGATCGTTCCCGGCGTGAAGAAGGCCGCGTTTATCGTGGGCGCCAAATACGGGAAAGGTTTCATGCTGTGCCGTAAAGGCGGCGCGGGTTGGTCGGCGCCGGCCGCGATTCGAGTGGAAGGCGGCAGCGTTGGATTTCAGATCGGCGGTTCGGAGACCGATGTTGTTCTCCTGGTGATGAATCAGGGCGGGGCGAAGAAACTGCTGCAAAGCAAATTCACGGTGGGCGCGGATGCCAATGCGGCACTGGGACCGGTGGGCCGCGATTCTTCGGCTGAAACGGATGCGCAGATGCACGCCGAGATCCTGACTTACTCGCGCTCGCGCGGAATTTTCGCCGGCGTGTCGCTGCAAGGCGCGACGCTGCGTCCGGATGAAGACTGGAACCGCGAGATGTACGGCAAGCCGATTACGAACCGCGAGATTGTTTTGGGGGACACGCATGTTCCGGATTCCGCTACACGGTTAATTAATATTCTGAACAAATATTCCAGTCGCAAAGGCTAGGCGTTTCCGAACCGCGACCGCCAGGGAGCGTTACCCCGAAATTTCGTGGTAGCGCTCCCTTGCGGTCGCGGTTCGGTTAGGGTTGCGATTCGGGAAAGATGCTGCGAACCGGCGGCGGCGGATCCGTGTGCTTAATGGCGAGCCACAGGATGTCGTTCATCTCGTCGTCGTCGTTCAAATCTTCCTGGCTGAAATCCAAACGGGCGGAACGGGCCGCGGTGGCTGAGTTCGAGGGATTGCGATCCTCGAGTGAGATCCGCGGCTTTTCCGCCTGATAAGCGGTCAGCATCGGATCCTTCGAAAAACAGTTGAGCATGGGGCGCGCGCCGGCGTCGAAGTGGGTCATGGGGCGGAGATGTAGAATCAGCTCCATGGTCCGCAGCATCGATGTGGTGTTGTACATGGTGCTGTTCACCGCGCCGGTGTGCGTGTAGGGCGAGATTACGAACGCCGCGGAGCGATGCGAATCGATGTGATCAGGGCCGTTTTGGGCATCGTCTTCCAGCACAAAAATCGCGGTGCTTTTCCAGAATTTGCTTTTCGATAGACCTTCCACAATCATTCCGAGCGCGTAGTCGTTGTCGGCGAAGGAAGACAGGGGCGCAATTTTTCCAGCCGCGGTTCCGCTCGTATGATCGTTGCCTAAGCGCATGAACATCATCGCGGGCATACTGCCGGAGGTTTCAAATTCCGCGAGATCCGTGAGGAATGTTTGGGCGCGCTTGACGTCCGGATAATCCAGATCGAAGCTGCGATATTTCAGGTTGGTGACTTTTGCGAGAATTGGATCTCGCACGCCTTCGATCTGTGTTCCATCCGCTGCGGGCTCTTTCCTATTTGTGGCCCAGTATCCGTAGTTCCGCATGGAAATGCCGCGCGCGGAAGCGTTCGTCCAAAGATATCCGGCGGGCGGAAGAGCGGCCGGCTCGCCGCCTTCGTAGTCATAATGTTTGCGGCGTCCGGCGTAGCTGTTGGGCCACATTTTCACGACGTAATCGTTGGCGATGGCCGATGTGGACCAGTTGTGGCCATCGCCGCTCACGTCGCCGCTGACGTAAAAATTGTCGAACAGCACAAATTCGCGCGCCAGTTTGTGATGATTCGGGCTGACATTTTCCTTGAAGAGGCACAGCGACGGATCGCTCTCGCCTTTGCCGATGTCGCCGAGGATCTGATCGTAGGTGCGATTTTCCTTGACGATGTAGAGCACGTGCTCAATGGGCGGAATTCCGGCGGGTTGGCTGTCGAGGAGTCCGTCGTTATAGGGCGAGTTCGACAGAACCTCGGCAGTGTAGCTTTGCAGTTGCTGTTCGTCGAACGCCGGAACGAAGGATGCCGAGCCGGTTTGAATGCGTCCGACGTATTCGAGCGGGGATCCACCGTGGACCACGGAAGGCCGAAGGGTGGGATTTGGCCCGTTGGGATTGGGATAGCTGCGCGAGCCGCGTCCGTTCAGAACCACCAGCCGGCCGTCGGCCAGAGCGCGTGCCGCCGTGGGGTACCAGCCGGTAGGAATAAAGCCAAGCACATGGCTGCGCGATTCGGTTACGTCGACGACGGCGGCTGCATTGGCATCCGAACAAACGACATAGAGTTTGCTTTGATCGGCGCTAAGCGCGAGGGCGCTCGGCGTCATGCCCAGCGGATGCAGCGGACTGGTTGAGATATTGATGGTTTCGAGCAAGTGCGATTCGCCGCTCCCCGAAACAGCGACCGCATAAACATTGTTGGTGTTGGCGGCGGATACGAAGATCCGCGCGGGAGCCTCCTCTTCCGACGAGCCGGAGCGGTCGCGCCAGACCATGTCGGTGGGATGCGCGCCGAGCCGCAGGGTCTGCAGTTGCGAGCCGTCGCTGGTTTGATGATGGACCATCGTTCCATCGGCCCAGCTCGTCACGAAAAACGATTTGCCATCCGGAGCGAACAGAATCCGGTAAGGGCGGCGGCCGGTTTTAAAGCGATCGACGATCATGCCGGATTGCGGATTCACGACGAGGATGGAATCGTGAAACAGATCGCAGGCGTAGAGCAGACGGCCGTCGGGAGAGACGGCGACATCGCCGATGAAGTCGCTATGGGTGCGAGTCGCGCCTTTCACCAGCTCGAATGTATTACCCGGTTTCAGCGTGCCATTGTCATCCAAGCTGAATTCAAAGATGGAAGCACGCGATCCGCCGCCGACCCATAAGGTACGGCCGTTGGGCGAGAGCGCCAGACCCAGCCATCCGTCGCTCACCGGCGTGCGGCTGAGCTCGTGGCCATCCTGCGTGTCCAGCACGCTGATGGAGGGCGGCTTGTAACCACCGTTCAATACCAGCAGAAATTTTCCGTTCTTCGACAGTGCCGCGGACATGGGCAGCGTGTCGAGCGGGACTTGCGTGCCTGCCGGTTTCACGCGCCATCCGCTGTTCAACAGGTAGCCACCGTTTTGCAACAGGCCCACTTGCTCGCGGGGAGCGGACTGGGAGGAACAAAGGACGGCGGCGAGAGTGATTACGGCGATTAAGAGAACGAGGCGTTTGAGATTCATTCGGAAAACCTTTGAGCGATAGGAAAGCGGCGTCCGATGCCGAACGCTTTGGTGGTTACTTTCAAGCCGGGAGCGGCTTGCTGGCGTTTGTATTCGTTGCGATCCACTTTGTTGACGATGTCGCGGACCAGTGCGATGGGGAGATGGAGCGAATCGGCGATGGTTTGCGGAGCGAGATTTTCTTCGATGTAGGCGTGGAGAATCCGATCGAGCACTTCATATTCGGGAAGCGAGTCGGTGTCTTTCTGATCGGGGCGCAGTTCGGCGGAGGGAGGTTTGATGAAGACGTTTTCCGGAATTGCGTTCGGATGGCGTTTGTTGGCGACGCGCGAAAGCGAGTAGACCAGAGTCTTGGGAACGTCGCTAATGACGGCAAGTCCGCCGCACATGTCGCCGTAAAGCGTGCAGTATCCAACGGCGAGCTCGCTCTTGTTGCCGGTAGTAAGCACGAGGGCGCCCCATTTGTTGGAGAGGGCCATGAGTGTCACGCCGCGCAGGCGCGATTGCAGATTTTCTTCGGTAACGCCGGATGTTTTGCCATGGAAGAGGGGATTCAGCACGTTCACGAACGCTTCGAATTGATCGCGAATCGGGATCATTTCGAAACGAATGCCGAGGTTCAGGGCGAGAGCGCGAGCGTCGGAGACACTGTGCCCGGAAGAATAGGGGCCGGGCATGCCGACACCGGTGACATTTTCGGCGCCGACGGCATCCACGGCGATGGCGGCGGTGAGGGATGAATCGATACCGCCGCTGAGTCCGATGATGACGCGCGAGAAGCCGCATTTTTGGATGTAATCACGCGTGCCTAGGACCAGTGCCTGATAGGCCGCTTCGCATTCGTCCGCGTATGTTTCATGATGGTCGCCGGCGAGTGCTTCGGTGTTGACGAGGACGAGATCTTCTTCAAACGACGCGGCAGAAGCGACGACAGTGCCCTGCGAGTCCATGGCGAAGCTGGAGCCATCGAAAACCAACTGGTCGTTCCCGCCGACCTGGTTGACGTAGACGATGGGGATTTTAAAGTGACGCGCGGTGGCGGTGAAGATTTCGCGGCGCTGCGCGCGCTTGCCCATGTGGTAGGGGGATGCATTGATGGTGATGAGCGTGCGGGCTCCGGTTTGGACGAGCTCCTCCACGGGATCGCGCGCGTAGAGGCGACGCTCCCAGAATTGCTTGTCGTTCCAAGCGTCCTCGCAGATGGTGAGAGCGAGCGGCGAGCCAGCGAGGGTGAGCGGATATTGTTTGACGGCGGGCTCGAAATAGCGCGTTTCGTCGAACACATCGTAGCTCGGCAGCAGCATCTTGTGCTGGCGGAATGCGATTTGTCCGTTATGCAGTACTGCGGCGGTGTTGTAAATCCGATTTCCGGAAGAGGAACCGGTGCGAGTGACGGTTCCGCATACGATGGCGAGCTGGAGATGGGCGGTTTCAGCGGCGAGACGGGAGAGGTGCAGTTCCGTATGATCGAGGAAATTGTCTTTTTCCAAAAGATCGCGGGGCGGGTAGCCGGTGAGCGTGAGTTCGGGGAAGACGGCGATATCGGCGCCTGATTCAGCGGCTCGGCGGGCGAAGTTCAGGATACGGGCGGCGTTTCCAGCGAGATCGCCGACGGTGCTGTTGGTTTGCGCGAGGGCGATTCGCATGGGGTGAGACTATTGTAGCTGGGTCGGGATTTGGGTTTAGGGATTGGGGATTAGGGATTGGGGATTGGGGATTCGGAATTGGGGATTGGGGATTGGGGATTAGGGATTGGGGATTAGGGATTGGGGATTTGCGGTTTTCGGCGCATCTTGAGTTTTTTGTGTTGGGAGGTGGGGTGTCTGCAGATGGTTGGTGTGAATAGACTTGCGGAGACGAGTCGAGCGATTTTAAGTATGATTTTTTGCGATGCGTCATAGGTTGGGGACGGGGTTCGGGATTGGGGAGTGGGGATTCGGGATGACGCGCGGGTGAGATGCCGGTGCATTTCGATTCGAGAGTAATGCGCGTGGGCGGAGCGGGATGGTATGAGCGCTGCAAACGATTGATGGCTGAAGAGAAAGAAAAACGCAACGCGGGTGATTCGCTGGTACGCTTTGGGAATGATCTGTGTTGCGGTTTTTTATCCGAATGAATCCGGGAAGAAGTTCGATCACGCTTATTATGCTCAGACGCACATGCCGCTGGTCCTGAAGCGATGCAAGAGGTTTGGATTGACCCGGTATGAAATCGATCGGGGGCTGTCGGGCGAGTCGGCTGAGTCGGGGGCGCCGTTTGTCTGCATTGGACGGCTCTATTTTAGTTCTGTGGATGAGTTTCAAAAAGCCATGGAAGCGCATGGGGCGGAAATCATGGACGATGTCCGGAACTACACGGATATCCAGTTGCAGATCCAAGTCAGCGAGATGACGGCGAGCTAGACGGTCTTGGGCATGGCGACGATGCGCTGCCGGTTAAGTTTTGTGGTAACGATTCCGAGCAGCTTGCGGTGGAACCGTGGTTGGCTGGAAAAATGGTGACACCACATTTCCGAATCGAACCGATTCTGCCACGGGAACAATCTAGTCCAGCAAATGGCCCATCTTCTGCTTTTTGGTCCGAAGATAGCCCTCGGTGGATTCGTGGGCGGCGACGATGCAGGGGATGCGTTCGGCGACCCGGATGCCGGCCTGCTCGAGAGCGGCGATTTTTTCGGGGTTGTTCGAAAGCAGGCGGACGCTTTTCACTTTGAAGTAGCGCAGGATCTCGGCCGGCATTTCGTAGTGGCGCAGATCGGCCGCGAAGCCTAGGCGCTCGTTGGCTTCCACAGTATCGGCGCCGCCGTCCTGCAATTCGTAGGCCCGGAGTTTGTTGAGCAATCCGATGCCGCGGCCTTCCTGGTGCTCATAGATCAGCAATCCACGGCCTTCTTCGGCGATCAGGTTGAGCGAAAGCTCAAGTTGTGAACGGCAATCGCAACGCAGGCTGTGAAAGACGTCGCCGGTGAGGCATTCCGAGTGAATTCGAACAAGCGGAGACTCGCTGTTGGATGAGATGTCGCCCATGCGGAGCACTACGCATTCCTGGATGTCGCCGTCGTAGGCGCCTTCGAATCCGTAAATGCGGAAGTGCCCGAAACGGCTGGGAAAATTGGCTTCCGCCACTTTGGTGAGCATTTCGAGGGCTTTGCTTTCATTATAATGATCGGCAGACTCGCGATGCTGGAACCGCAACAACTCGTGGTCCTGCTGCTGCGGCTGGCGGTGGCGGCGTCGCTGGCCAGCATCTTATCGCGCCTCACGGCATTCCAGCGGATGTTGATGCGCGAAGAGCGCACGATGATTCAACGCGTGCGGCTGGCGCTCAGTTGCGCGGCTGCCTACGGCGCTGGAGTCGCGACCCGCGTATTCACCCGGCGCTACGAAGCGGTCGACCTGGGCCTGGAAGGAAGTCTGGTTGCCGGAATGGTGGGCGGTTACGTGACCGGGCTGCTGTCCGGAGTGCTGATTTCGATTCCAGCGCTCTTCCGCGGAGAATTCTTGTCGATGCCTTTATTCGCCGGTGTGGGCGTGTTGGGCGGATTGTTGCGGGATATTGCTCCGGAGAAAGAGGATATCTGGCGCTTCTCACCGATTTTCGGATTGAATCCGGCACGGCTGCGGCAGAAGCAATCGCAGGTGCGGGTTTTGTTTCAACTGGGATGCGTTTTCACGATCGTATTTGCGGAGCTGCTGCGGGTTTCCGCCGCGCGATGGTTTCCAGGCCGCGTATTTTCGCTGGCGCGCTCGTGGGGCGGAGAGACCAGCCTGGGGACTGGAATCGCGATTTGCGCCAGCACGGTGTTCGCGGTGATGCTTCCGCTAAAAATCTGGAACAACATGCGCAACGAGAAGAAGCTGGAGGCGCAGCAGTTGCGGCTGAATGAAGCGAGGCTGGCGGCGCTCACCAGCCAGATCAATCCGCATTTTCTTTTTAATACGCTCAACTCGGTGTCTTCGTTGATTCGGACGAATCCGGATCAGGCGCGCACGGTGGTGTATCGGCTGTCCAGCATTTTGCGGAGGCTGTTGCGCAAGACGGATAATCTCACGCCGCTGCGCGAGGAACTGCAGTTCATCGACAACTACATGAATATCGAGATGGTGCGGTTCGGCGAGAAGCTGCGTTTCGTCAAGGAGATCGATCCGGACACCCTGGATCGGCTGGTGCCCAGCATGATGCTGCAGCCGATTATCGAGAACAGTATCCGGCACGGCTTGAGCAGCAAGGTGGATGGCGGGATGATACGTCTGCGGACCACGGTGGCCGATGGCAGGCTGCAGTTGATGGTGGAAGATGACGGAATCGGGATCCCGGAAGCGCGATTAGCGACATTGTTTGAGCAAGGCATCGGCGTGAGCAATGTGAACGAACGGCTGAAGGTTTTGTTCGGGCAGGATTACCGGATGTGGATCGACAGCAAACCGGGCGAAGGGACGCGGACGGGAATTGAGATTCCGGAGGTTCAAGTGGTTGAGGAGTTGACCTCGGCGAGTTAGCGCTCCCTTGCGGTCGCGGTTCGGTAAACTGAATCCATTGCTTGGACCTGCGGTCATTGTCGTGATGCTCGGCGTCTTCCTTTTGATTGGGAGCCTCGCTGCGCGCAAGGTTCGTGGAGGCACGCTGCAGGATTTGATTGTGGCCGGCCGGTCGATGCCGCTGCTGCTTGCGCTCCTCACGATGACCGCCACATGGGTGGATGGCGGGTATCTGCTGGGAACGGCTGAGGGCGCGTACAAATCCAGCTTTGCGTTGGGCATTCAGGGCGGGTTGTGTTTCGGCTGCAGCCTGATATTGGGTGGACTGCTGTTCGCGGGGCCGATGCGGCGGCTGGGATTCACCACGCTGATCGATCCGTTCGAATCCAGGTACGGAAAACAGTGGGCGCTGGTTTTGTTTGCGCCGGCGATGCTGGCCGAGGTCTTCTGGGGCGCGGAACTGCTAACGGCGCTGGGATCGAGCTTCGCGGCTCTGCTGGGCGTGAAGCTGGTGCTCGCGATTCTACTGGCGGCGCTGGTGGTAACGGCTTACACGATGGCCGGTGGATTGTGGTCGGTGGCGTATACGGATTTGGTGCAGCTCGGTCTGGTAGCGCTGGGACTTCTGGCTGCGCTGCCTTTCGTGCTGGGAGCGGTGGGCGGATTTCAAGCCGGACTCGCGAATTACGCCGCGCACGCGCCGCAGGGCGCAGGATTGATTCCGCATCAAGCAACCTGGGGATGGCCGGCGACCACCGGATGGTGGGACGTGAGCTTGATGCTAGTGCTGGGCGGAATCCCGTGGAACTGCTATTTTCAGCGCGTGCTGTCGTGCAAGTCGGCGGGCCAAGCGCAATCGATGTCGATCCTTTCCGGATTGC
>DATGIH010000309.1:0-11792 GCA_035295865.1 Bryobacteraceae bacterium | reverse complement strand
TACTTCCCTTGTTGTCGACAGTCAACAACAATCTTTGATTACTTCACCGCCAGCGTAACGCCGCTCTGGCTGGTGGCAGCTCCGACAGTGACAGTCACCGGAACCGCCGCGCCTGCCGGAACATCTTTTGGAATTCGCGCGTTCACCTGGAACATTCCAGCGACTTGCCCGGGAGCTCCGCCCGCATAAGTGACTTCCGCGGCCTCGCCATTGATTTCCACCGAAACTTTGCCTTGCGGTTTCGGCAGCGGCAGCGCGTTGGCGTTGAGTACGCCGTCCTGGCCGAGGGGAGTGGTCTCACCTTCGCCGGTGGCGAAAATGCTGATCACGGTCCCGGCAGCCGCTCGATTCGAAACGGAGTTGGGAGAGCCATCTTGATTCAACACCGCGCCTTGACCCGACGCGTTCACGACGAAAATTCCAGGCGAGGAATCGATTACGCGAACTGTTTGACTGGTGGACGCGATCCCCTGATACTCAACTTTCATCGTCGCCGTTACTTTTCTCGCGATCTCGTAGGGAACGATGGCGGAAACTTGTAGTGCGGAGCTGTAAATCATCGGCGCCGCGACGTTGTCGAAGAAGACCTGCGTTCCGCCCAGAATGGTGTTCACAGTTCCGGAAGGCGTGAGCGTGAGATTTACGGGCGTAGCCGGACCGAGGCCCGTTCCGAAAATGGTGATGAATTCGCCCGGAGCCACGGGACCCGGGGCAAAACTCGCGGCGTTGGTGATCCCGCCGATCGCGGGCGCAGCTTGCGTAACCATGAGCGTGACTGGCACGGTGAGCGGAGCAACGCTTGCGTCGGAAGCCGAGATGTTGATCGTCCCCTGATAGGAAGCGGGCGACAATCCGGCTGGATTCACCGAAACATTGATCATCCCCGGCGTCGTGACGGTTGTCGCATCCAGCATCAGCCATTGGCCGCCCGATTGTGTGCTGGTACCGATGGTCAGATTGAGCGGAGCGCCCGTGCTGCCTAGCGATAACGTCTGGCTCGCTGGCGCCGATCCGTTTTGCTGAGCGGTAAAAGTCATGGGCGATGGCGCGACCACGATAACAGCCGTAGCCGCCACGTTGAGCGTCACAGTCACGTTCTGCGGCAGACCTCCGGCCGGCGTGATCGAAACGGTGCCAGTGTAAGTTCCGGCAGCCAAACCGGCACCGTTGATGACAGCCGTGACTAATCCGGGAGTGGTGCCCTGCGAAGTCGCCGGATCCACCGAGAGCCACGGACCACCGCTCTGGGTACTGGTGGTGGTCGTATATTTCACCGGCGGCGTGCTGTTGACCACGATGATCTGTTTCGTCACCGTCACGCCGCTCGATCCGCCCTGAGCCACAGTAAAGGAACTCGGATTCACCGTCAGCGTCGGCACGGTCAATACGGTCAGACTCACCGGCACCACAACAGGGCTGTTCGACGCCTGCGATGTGATGGTCACTGTACCCGTATAGGGACCTGCGGGCAGAGAAGCAAAATTCACCAGTCCCACCGTGATCGCGCCGGGTGTTGTTCCGGTCGGCGAACTCTTAATCGCCAGCCAGTTGCCTCCTCCCGCTGCGGCTGCCGTGGCCGTGAAATTTAGAACCGTGCTGGTGCTGGAACTGATATTGAGCGTCTGGTCGGCTGGAATATTCGTTCCGCCGGCTTGAATGGTGAAGGAGAGCGAGGATGGCGTCACTACCATCTGCGTGGATCCCGCCGAACCGCCGCTGATGGTAATCGAAAAGTTCGCCGAAGCGGAACTGCCGCACGCATCCGATGCGGTCAAGGTGAAATTGAAAGTCCCGTTTGCTACCGGCGTGCCGGAAATGGATCGCGTCAGATCGGCATTGGTCACGATGTTCAAACCCGTTGGCAATGCACCGCCCGAGACTCGAAACGCGGGCGAGGGCGAGAAGGGAGTCGCGCATCCGCCGGAACTGGTCAATAGCTGTTGATACGCCGTTCCCACCACGCCAGACGGGAAACTCACGTTGGTGATCGTGAATCCGGAAGCAGAAGCAGGATTGATCAAAATGGTGAAATTCTGCGATTGATGGGCGCCGACATGATCCGTTGCTGTCAGAGAGAATCCATAAGTTCCCACAGCGGTGGGTGTGCCGGAAATCGTGCCTTGCGTTCCATTCAAGTTCAGGCCCGGCGGCAACGTTCCGGACAAAGTCCAGACATACGGGGCTGTGCCGCCCGTTGCAGACAATGTGACTCCGTAGGATGAGCCGACATTGCCAGGCGGAAGATCCGGAGAAGTCGTAATCGCGATAGATCCAGGCGTGCCCGCGTTTTGATTCACCGTGTAGGTCTGCCCGGCGATGGTCAAAGTTCCGTTACGCGCAGCGCCCGTGTTCGCCGCGACGGTGAATCCGACCGTTCCGTTCCCGGTTCCGCTTGCGCCGGATGTGACCGTAATGAAGCCCGCGTTGCTGGCCGCGGTCCATCCGCAGGATGAGCCCGTGATCACGTTGACTGTTCCCGATCCGCCGCTCGCGAGGAAGGTTTGGGTATTGGAGGAAAGCGCAAAATTGCAAGTCACTCCCGGCGTGACCACCAGCGTGAACGGAGTTGTGTCCTGGTACTCGCCAACTACCGCGGTGAGTTGGTAGGTTCCCGGAGCTGCGGTGATGACGAGATCGCATGTAGCCATACCATTGGCATTGGTTAAGGTCACGCCTCCCGGCCCGCTGCAGGATGCGGGCGAAACGCCTGTCTGATCGAGGTTGTTCTCAATCCGGACGCTGACGTTCGGCACCGGAAACCCGGTTTCCGCACCGGATTGCGCAATCACACGAATCACGACCGCTCCCGGTACTGTTCCACCGGAGGGACCCGTCACCTTCAGATTGTTTTGCGGAGGCGAAACCAGTTGCACGAGCGGCGGAGCGGCCGTTCCTCCATTCGGTTGACGGGTCGCCGTGGTGGTAATCACGAAGTTCACCGATCCGGATGCGGAAGTCGCCGTCACTGTGGAAGGAAAGAAGGATTCGGTGTTGGGAACATCCGTGGCGAGAAACGTGACGCTGGCCTGGCCGTTGGCGTCGGTCGTATTCACCGGACGAACCAGCGTTCCAGCACCGGCCGTAATCTTCCAAGTAACGGCGACTCCGGGGGCCGGCTGTCCGGATGCAGTCTTCGCTTCCACTGTCAGGGGCAGGTTCGACAGGAACTGCGACTGGACCACTTGGCCGTTGCCCGAAACCAGTACCAAACTCTGGGCCTGTACGAGACCCAAACAGCAGATTGCAAATAATAGCGAGATTTGAAGGTATGTGCGCACGTGATTCTCTCTTGGAAGTTTGACTCATTTCCAGAACAAATAAAACAACAAATCTGGAAACTGTTTTGGACGGGCGCGGGACCAATTTCAGTCTACCACCGTCAACGCACGATTTTTCCGTCTACGTAAACCGCCTTAGGATGGCGTACGCCGAAAAAGTAACCGACCTCCCGGTAGTCGGAGCAATCGTGGATCACGAAGTCGGCGCGCTTGCCGGGTTCGAGCGATCCGATTTCGTTGCCGCGATTCAGGCTGTACGCGGCGTTAATTGTTGCCGCGGTGAGAGCTTCCGCCGGTGTCATTTTCATTTGGGTGGATGCGAGCGAGAGAATCATCGGCATCGACGGCGTCGGCGAAGATCCTGGATTGAAATCGGTGGCCAGCACCACAGCGAGTCCAGCGTCAATCATCGCGCGAGCGTCCGGATAAAGCTTCGAACCCAGCGCGTAAACCGAGCCGGGCAGCAGTACTGGCTGCACGCCGGCGGCCTTCAATGCAGAAATTCCCAGCGCATCGGTGTGTTCCAAATGATCCGCCGTCGTGGCGCCGAGTTCAGCGGCCAGAACCGCCGCGCCGGATTTCGACAATTGATCCGCGTGCATGCGGAGCCCCAGTCCAAGATCTCGAGCCGCGGACAGAATGCGCCGACTGTCTTCGATCCCGAAAATTCCCGGCTCGCAGAAAATGTCGCAGAATTCGGCAAGCGTTTCAGAGGCGACGTGCGGCAGCATCTCTTCGACAACTAAGTCCACGTACTTTTTTGGATGTGCGCGAAATTCGTCCGGGATTTCGTGCGCGCCCAAAAATGTTGGGACCGTGCGGATTGGTTGAATCCCGCGGATCACGCGCAGCAGCTTATATTCGTCTTCCGGACTCAGCCCGTAGCCGGACTTCGCTTCGATGGTGGTGGTTCCGTTTTCGAGAAACCATGCCACGTATTTCTGGGCCGCGCCGAGCAGATCGGCTTCGCTTGCAGCGCGGGTTCTACGAACGGTAGATCGGATTCCACCACCGGCTGCCGCAATCTCAGCGTAGGTAGCGCCCGAAGCCCGCTGTTCAAATTCATTGGCGCGATTGCCCGCGAAAACCGGATGCGTGTGCGCGTCGACGAAGCCGGGCATCACGACGCGATTTCCGGCGTCGATAATTGTCACATCGCGCCCAATCCCGGAACGCGGACCCACCCATTCGATTCGCCCGTCCGAAATCAGCATCGCGCCATCGGGAATGATTGCGAGATCGCGCATTTCGGCTCCGGTGCGCGGGCGTGCAGGACCAGCCAGCGTTACCAATTGCGAGCAATTGACAACGGCGGCGCGGCTCACTGCGCTGAATCCAGCATCGGCATCCGGATGCCCTTTTCGCGCGCGACTTCGATGGCTCTTGGATATCCGGCGTCCGCGTGCCGAATCACGCCCATTCCCGGATCGGTGGTCAACACGCGCTGCAAGCGCCGTCCACCGGATTCCGTGCCGTCCGCCACCACAACCATTCCAGCGTGCTGCGAATATCCGATGCCGACGCCGCCGCCGTTATGGATCGAAACCCATGAAGCGCCCGCTGAAGTATTGACCAGTGCGTTCAGTAGCGGCCAATCGGACACAGCGTCGGATGTATCGAGCATTGCTTCCGTCTCGCGATAAGGCGAGGCCACGGAACCCGTATCCAAGTGGTCGCGCCCGATCACGATCGGCGCTTGAATCTTTCCGCGCTTCACATAATCGTTGATGGCCACGCCAAACTCGGCGCGCTCGCCGTATCCCAGCCAGCAAATGCGCGCGGGCAATCCCTGAAAATGGATGCGATCTTTCGCAAGCCGCATCCAGCGCTCCAGCACTTCATTTTTCGGGAACATTTCGAGCGCCAATTGATCGGTAGTGTGGATATCTTCGGGGGCGCCGGAAAGCGCCGCCCAACGGAACGGTCCTTTGCCTTCGCAGAACAACGGGCGAATGTATTCCGGAACGAATCCTGGGATTTCGAAGGCGTCCTGCACGCCTGCTTTCTTCGCCTGGGTCCGGAGGTTGTTGCCGTAGTCGAACGTCACGGCGCCCATCCGTTTGAGCGCGAGCATTGCGCTAACGTGCTGTCCCATCGCAGCCATCGAGCGGCGGGTGTACTCTTCCGGATTCGAACAGCGCAGCGCCAGGGAAACTTTCAGATCCATGCCGTTCGGAACATAGCCGTTTAGGGCATCGTGAGCGCTGGTTTGGTCCGTCAGAATATCCGGCACGACGCCGCGGCGGACCAATTCCGGTAACACGTCGGCGCAGTTTCCGACCAGACCAACAGACACGCCCTGTTTGCCTTCGAGCAGCGCGAGCGCTTCATCCAGATTCCAGGCGATCAGATCGCAATAGCCGGTTTTGAGCCGCTTCTCGATGCGCGACGGATCCACATCGACACCAAGAAACCGCGCGCCGTTGAGAGTGGCCGCAAGAGGCTGAGCGCCGCCCATTCCTCCCATGCCGCCGGAAACAACCAGCTTTCCGCGCAACGATCCGCCAAAGCTCTTGTTCGCCGCTGCGGCAAACGTTTCGAATGTTCCCTGAACAATGCCCTGGCTACCGATATAGATCCAGGATCCAGCGGTCATCTGGCCATACATGATGAGTCCCAGGCGCTCCAGCCGATTGAACTCCTCGTAGTTCGACCAATGTCCGACCAAATTCGAATTCGCAATCAAAACGCGCGGAGCTTCCGAGTGTGTACGAAAAATGCCGACCGGCTTTCCCGATTGAACGAGCAGTGTTTCGTCGTTTTCGAGATCTTTGAGCGAACGAACGATGGCGTGGTACGACGGCCAATCGCGCGCGGCGCGTCCGGTGCCGCCATAAACGATGAGATCTTCCGGTTTCTCCGCAACCTCAGGATTGAGGTTGTTCATGAGCATCCGAAGCGCTGCTTCCTGATGCCACCCTTTGCAGGCAATCATGCATAGATGGTACGAAAATCCGGTGACAGGATACTCAATTCCCGATTTCTGGCGGGCTGTTTGGGCCGACCTGGCCGTCTGGGGCGGAGCCGGCGGTGGGCCGCGTGCTCTAATTCCTCTGTAAACTCGGCCGAACCGAAAGGACGGCCGGTCATTGTAGCTCTGCGGATTCTCTCGCCGAGCGCTTCGCCGTCAGCGCTGGTGTGGAGTACGGCGCGCCAGCGATCGGCCGGATATTCGTCGCGCCACGGGGTGTCGTCGAGGAGGTCGGCGGCATCATAATCCGTTACATGGGCGGCGGCGCTCGACCAAGGATAATCTTCTGCAAGCTCGACCAGCCCTGCGCGCACAGGATTTCGCTCGATGTAGGCGGCGACCGTGCATACGCCAGGTTCATCGACGGGGCAAGAGTAGTAACGCGCCTGCCAAAGGTGTCCTGACTTTCCGGATCGTATGTTGCGATAGCGCGCGTAGTCCCGATGCGTTTGGCCAAGCGTACGGGGGAGCGAGTCCAATGTTTGCGGAACCGCGAGCAGATGAACGTGATTGGTCATCAGGCACCACGCCCAAATGGCGAGTCCATGTTCGGAGGTGTATTTGCGCAGAAGATCGAGGTAAACGGAGCGATCGATCGAATCTTCAAATATGTTCTGGCGCGCGTTGCCGCGCTGGGTGACGTGGTAGGGGATCCCAGGTAAAACTAGGCGAGCCATCCTCGGCATCAACCGGGGAGTGGGCGATCCTGGCGGAAAGTCTCAAGAAAAATCCGGTGACAGGATACGCAATTCCCGATTTCCGGACGCCCGGCGGCGTGGAAAATCGGGAATTGAGTATCCTGTCACCAGATTTTTAGGGCGGCGGCGGGGTCTACTTTGGACGCCCGCATTGCGGGCAGGCAACACGCCAGGGCGCTGAACGCGAGGAGCAGCACGGGGACAGCGACAAATGTCGCTGCGTCGTGCGAAGTCACGCCGTAGAGCAAACTACTGAGCGTGCGGGTCAACAGCCAGGCGCCCGATAAACCGATTGCGATCCCGACCCCTACCATCGTGAGCCCCTGCAGTAGGACCATGCGCAGCACGTCGCCGCTACGAGCACCCAATGCCATGCGGATCCCGATTTCGCCGATTCGCTGGGAAACAGCATACGAGATGGCGCCATAGATACCGAGCGCGGCTAGAGCTACTGCCACAGCGGCGAAAAGTCCGAGTAAAGTCATCGCAAGCCGCCCGCGCCACAATTTGTCCGCGATGACTTGCTCCATACTCTGGACCTCCACGGTGGGAACATCGTGATCCAGTGCGCGAACTTGCTCCAGCGCGGGCTTCGCTAAAGTTAGAGGATCGCCGGAAGTGCGCATCACCACCGTCATGAAGGAGAACGTCGCGTCGCTCTGTGCGTGCGGAAGATAGATTTCGTCGTCCGGTTTTCCGATCCAGTCGGACTGCTTGACATTCTTCACGACGCCCACGATCGTCATCCACTTCGGACCCAGGCGAAGGCGCCGGCCAATGGCATCCTCGTTCGGCCAATGATGTTCCGCGAGCGCCTGATTGACGATCGCCACGGGAACCGCATCGCGGACATCGTGCGTGGTGAAGTCCCGGCCACGGAGCATCGCGGTCTTCATGGTCGCGAAATATCCGGGCTGCACCACGCGATACGCGGCCGTGGGTTGCTGCGCGGGCGGCGGATCGGGGCGTCCATATATAGTGATGCCCAAGGTCCAGAGGTCACCGCCGATCGGAAGATGATTGATCAAGCTCACGGACTGCACGCCGGGCAGCGCTTCCAATCGTGGCCGCAATTGCTCGAAGAAGCGGATGCGGCTAAGTCCGGTGCGATAGGCTTGTCCGCCGGCCGCTACTTGGAATGTAAGAAGATGCCGCGGATCGAAGCCGGGATCCACGGCTTCCAGTTGAGCGAAACTCCGCAGCATCAGACCCGCTCCGACTAATAGCACCAGCGCGAGAGCCACTTCGGTAATCACCAGCAGAGCGCGCGTTCGATTTTCCGATTTTCCCGAAGTGGAGCCGCGGCCACCGCTCTTGAGCGATTCCTGCAGGTCGGTGGCGAAAGCTCGCAGCGCCGGAGCTATGCCGCAGACGATTCCGGTCCCGAGCGCGATCAGTACCGTGAACAGCAAAACAGCTTTGTCGATGCCGACTTCGCCCAGCCTGGGCAAGCTCCCTTCCGGCAGAGACGCAATCAATCCGGCAATTCCCCACTTGGCTATCGCAGTCGCGACGACAGCGCCCGCGATCGAAAGCAGCAAGCTTTCCATCAGTGATTGCCGGATCAACCGCCAGCGGCTGGATCCGAGCGCCAGCCGCACCGCCGTCTCCTTCTTCTTGCCATTGGCGCGCACCAGCATGAGATTCGCAACGTTGCTGCAGGCGATCAGCAGAACAAATCCAACGGTACCTAATAGCACCAGCAGTGTCGGGCGAATGTTGGCGACCACTTTTTCCTGCAGAGGGATCACGTCCGCCGTCATGCCGGTATTGGTCATCGGATACTGCTGGGCCAAGCGGCGGCAAATGACATTGATATCTGCCTGCGCCTGGGCGAGTGCGACACCAGGGCGGAGTCTGGCGAAAACTCGTAACGACCGGCCTCCCCGATCGTTTAGCCGTTTGGCCAGATCCAACGGAACCCAAATTTCCACGTTCGTTGCCCAAAACGGTGCAAAGTGAAACGACTCCGGCATGACACCGTTCACTGTGTAGCTTTCGCCATTCAGTTTGATCTGCTGGCCGACAACCTTCGGATCACCCGCGAAGCGCCGCTGCCACAGTTGATAACTCAATACCGCGACGCGCGCGCTCGAAGGTTGATCGTCGCCGTTTTCAAATGTTCGTCCCAGGCGAGGCGCAACGCCCAGAACCGCGAAGATGTTCGGACTCACTTGCATTCCCGGCAACTCTTCGGCATGATCGCCGCCGGTTAGCGCAGCTCCCCAGACTTGCGCCGCGCCCATCGCTTCAAAGGATCGCGACTGCTTGCGCCAATCCAGATAGTCGTCCGGCGAGACCGGGTCTTGGCCGAAATGGAGAATGGTCACGAGCCGGGACGGGTCGCCATAGGCCAAGGGGCGCAGCAGGACGCCGTTTACCACGCTAAAAATCGCGGTATTCGCGCCGATCCCGAGCGCCAGAGCAAGAACTGCGAGAACGGCGAAGCCGGGACTCTTTAAGAGCGATCGCGACGTGTAACGCAAATCCTGCCACAGCGTTTGCATGACGTTTGGACGGAAATCTTCTCCCGAGGTTAGCAGTTCCTTGAGACGATCCACGCGCGCCGACCACTAGATGGTCGTGAAAGATCAAGTGACTCACATCGATCCCGCCGCGCGTCAGCGCGCCATTGACGCCGCCCTCAGCCAGATGGACAAACAGTTCGGCAAGGGCTCGGTCCTTCGCCTCGGCTCCCGCAACGTGCTGCCGGTCGCGGTGGTGCCGACCGGTTCCATTTCGCTGGACGCCGCGTTGGGCGTCGGCGGACTCCCGCGCGGCCGCGTGATTGAAGTATTCGGTCCGGAATCTTCCGGAAAGACGACGCTCGCGTTGCAGGTGATCGCGCAGGCGCAAAAAGCTGGCGGAACCGCCGCCTTCATCGACGCTGAACACGCGCTGGATCCTAAATATGCCCGCAACCTGGGGGTGGACGTGGACAATCTGCTGGTATCGCAACCAGATTACGGGGAGCAGGCCCTGGAGATTGCCGGGGCATTGATCGGTTCCGGCGGGATTGATGTGATTGTGGTGGATTCGGTGGCGGCTCTGGTCCCGAAGGCCGAACTCGATGGTGAAATGGGCGATAGTCACATGGGCCTTCACGCCCGGCTCATGTCGCAGGCGCTCCGGAAGCTCACAGGAACCGTGGCGCGGACCAACACGATGCTGCTTTTCATCAACCAGATCCGAGAGAAGATCGGTGTCATGTTCGGCAATCCTGAGACCACGACGGGAGGCCGCGCGTTGAAGTTCTATTCGTCCGTACGGGTGGAAGTGCGGCGGATGGCGGCATTAAAGGATGGCGATAAGATTATCGGCAATCGCACTAAGATCAAAGTGGTTAAGAACAAAGTAGCCGCGCCGTTCCGAGAGGTCGAGGTTGACATCCTTTATGGAGAGGGGATTTCGCGGGAAAGCGATCTTCTCGATTTGGGCGTCGTGCATGAACTCGTGGAAAAGAGCGGATCCTGGTTCAGCTACGCGGGTGAGCGCATTGGGCAGGGCCGGGAGAACGCTCGCGCCTATCTGGTAGCGAATCCTGAAACCAGCAACCAACTGGACGCGGAGCTACGCAAGAAGTTGGGTATCGAGGCTGCAAGCGCGGACGAGCCAGGGCGCAAATCGGCTGGTACCGGACAGCTTCCATTGAACAAGGCTGCTCAAAGCGCCTGAATTCAGGCTTCGGAAGGCCGGCAAGCCGCCGAAAGCCCGTTTCATCGGGTTTCGAAACATCCAGCAGCTAAAAAACTGAGGAAAACGGTGTTTTTTTAGCATTCTTCTCTTTACATCGGACTCCGCATCCCGTATGATTTGGAAGGAAACAATCTTGTGCGGTTATGTTTTATGTAACCGGACTACTGGATGGAAGTCCCCACTAAGGAACTTTAGGAAAACAAGGAGAAGTAAATGGCAGCAACCAAGATGACGCAGTCGCAGATCATGAAGGAACTCGCGGCAGCCACCGGAAGCACAACCAAAGCGGCCAAGACATTCGTCGAGACCTTCGCCGAAATGGCCGTTCGCGAAACCAAGAAGAACGGAATGTTCGTCATTCCGGGCATCGGCCGTCTGGTTCGCGTGGACCGCAAAGCCCGCATGGGCCGCAATCCCGCCACCGGCGAAGCGATCAAGATCCCGGCCAAGAAAGTCGTGAAGTTCCGGGTCGCGAAAGCCGTGAAAGACGCGATCGTACCCAAAAAGAAATAGTTAGGAACCGCAAGCACGGCTCCAAAAAACCAAAACCCCCGCGATCGCCTCGCGGGGGTTTCTTTTTTCTAGAAGTCGATACTAGGTCCGCTCAACGTGCGAGCAAATCCAGGAAGCCTTAGGCCTGCTTCTTTTCGTCGACGTTCGAGTGCGTTTCTTCTTTCATCGCACCCTTGAAGTTCTTGATGCCTTCGCCTAAACCCTTCGCCAGCTCGGGAATCTTCTTTCCGCCAAAGAGCAGAACGGCAACCACCAAAATGACAAGTAGCTCAGGTAAGCCTATAGAACGAAACATGCGGCCTCCTTTATTGGACATTTTCATTGTACCTTGATTCGCGCCGCGTTGCACTGTTCCGCTATACTTCTTTATCCCATGTGGCAGCAAAATTACATTCCTTTAGGAAGTCTCCCTCTGTCCGCGTTGGTGGCCGCGCTGCCGATTTTCACCCTGCTCTTTCTGCTGGGCGTCCGGCGGAAACCGGCCTGGATCGCTGCGCTGTCGGGACTCGGGGCCACCGTTGTGGTTGCGATTTTTCTGTACCGCATGCCCGTGGAGCGCGTGGTGGCCGCGACGACGTATGGCGCAGCGTTTGGGCTTTTCCCCATCGGCTGGATCGTTATATGGGCGGTTTTTCT
>DATGIH010000308.1:0-3246 GCA_035295865.1 Bryobacteraceae bacterium | reverse complement strand
GGCACCGGCTTCATCGGACCGTTCCTGGTTAAGAGCCTGTTGGAACAAACCCACGCCAAGATTTATGTTTTGGTCCGGGCTTCGGACGAACAGCAGGGCCGGCAACGATTGCTCGCGGCGATGGATTCGATGGGGCCTTGCTCGGCCGCTTTGCGCCAGATGTTCGACGCCCGCGTGATTCCGGTGTGCGGCGATCTGGGCCAGCCGGGACTCGGCCTCGCGCCGGACATCTGGGAGCTCCTCGCAAAAGAGATCGACACAGTGTTCCACAACGGCGCTACAGTCAACTATCTGTTCAACTACGACCGGATGCGCGATGCCAACGTGATCGGGACCAACGAGGTCCTGCGGCTTGCGGTTGAAGGGCGCGCAAAAAGCTTCAATTACGTCTCTACGACGTTCGTGTTCGGTTGGGCCGTAAAAAAAGTCCTGTACGAAACCGACATGAACCAGGACATGGAGCTGCTGGATTTTGGCTATAGCCAATCCAAATGGGTTGCAGAACAGGTGGTGATGGACGCCCACCGCCACGGCCTTGCGACTCGGATTTTCCGGCCGGCTTTGGTGAGTCCTTCGGTTTCAGGCGGCGGCAACAACTTCGATATCGCCGTGCGATTGGTCGCGTTCATGGTGAACCACGGCATCGGAGTGGACGCCATGAATCAGGTGAGTTTCGTGCCGGCCGATGTTGTGGCGAACAACATCGTCGCGATTTCGTCGACGTCCGGAACGTTGAATCAGACCTACCACGTCGTGCGGGACGATTACGCGAACATGCTCGACATCACCGGTCTCATCACCAAGGCCACCGGCCGGCAGTTCGAAATCTTCAGCCTGCCCGATTTCGTTCCCGAATTGATCAGGCGATGCCGGAAGGAAGATCTGCTCTTCCCGCTGCTCGATTTTCTGGTCGGCTCGGTGGACAACATCTCCGCGATGGAGTTCAAGCGCTACGACAGTGCTACCTATCAAGCCGCGCGCGACGCCTCGGCCTGGGGCCAACGCGATCCGTCGCTTGAAGATACGGTGAACGGAATCCTGAAATTCATGAAGCGGAAGGGAATTATTTCGGTGTCGCCGAGGGAGTTTACGGCAGTTGCCGCGACACGGTAACTACTGCTTCCGATAGACAACGGTCTCTTTGATTTGCTGACCTGACTCCAAGGTCCCGCTCGTAGTGAGCGTCATCTGTTTTCCATCGGCGGAAACTACCCAGCGATCCTTCTGCGTCACTTTATCGCCTCGCTTATAAATCGAATCCACGGTGTGTGCATCGACCTGCGCCAACGTCACGGTGTCGTTGTTTGAGTTCTTAAGATCGTACTCTTTGCCGTCGAAACGCGCGGTGTAGCTGAATTCTCCTGTAAAACGTACTCCATCGTTTCCTTCCGGCTCGATTTTGAGGACGGTCGCCTGCCGCATCCGGGTCTTGCTAAGATCCTGCGTCCATTCGCCGGCGAACAAATCGGTGGTGGATTTCATGCCGCCGCTGCGCGTCCACACGGTGACGCGGTCGGGCCGGCCCTGCTGCGACGTGGTGCTGGTCAACTCATTGGCATTGGCCGAGAGTTTGTCGTGGATCAGCGCGACCACCGCGCCATCTTTCTTCTCTTTGATCTCCACCTGGCGCTTGTCGATCTTGCGCACTTCGATTTGGTTGAATCCCGGATTGCCTTGCACCGCCGCTTCGTGGCCATCCAGCTTCGCCGTAAAATCGGCGTGGGACTCGCCTGTAAATACAACGTGCACGGATTTCTTAATCGGTGTAACTGAGATCTTGTTCGGAGGCTCGAGCGAAGACTGCGCGGAGCTAATCATCCAAGACCCAATTCGTGGATCCGCCGCGCCAAGTTGAAGGACGGCCAGCACTCCGAGGGAGGCGAGTTTGTGCATGACCTTCCAATCTTAGCGAACACCCGTGCGATCATGAATTTCGTGAACATGCGCCATTTCTGGCTGGCCGGCCTGGTACTCGTCGCCGTGCTTGCCCTGCTTCCATTCTCTTTTCACGCCGAGCGCCATATGGAGACCGCGACTCGCGTCGAGGGAAGCGAAGCGCACCTCGTCACCGAAGAGCTAGCTACCCGGTTTCGATCGCCCTTCGTCGACCGGGTGGTGTTGGTGGTTCAAGGGCTGCCGCCCGCCGACTCTCAGGAAGGCGAGCAAGCGTTGGCCACGATTGTGGAGCGGCTAAGAGCCGAGCCGGGCGTCTCCGGAGTGGTCTCGCGTCTGGATTTGCACGATCCGATGTTTCTGGGGAAGGGAGGAGGAACATTCGTTCTCGTCGGACTCGCCTCCACCGAAGGTCCGGTGGAACTTCTCGTGCCTCCTCTGCACGCGCGCGTGGCCGCCATCGAAAACGAACTGCGAAAGCGATATCCAAACGTCAAGCTGGAACTGACCGGAGAGCTACCGCTCAATTCCGATATCCGAACAGCGAGCGCCGCGGATGTGCGGCACGGCGAGACTCTAGTGATTCCCGCCACGCTCGCGCTCTTGTTGGTGGCATTCGGAAGCTTGGTCGCGGCCTTGATTCCGTTGGGGGTGGGTCAACTGGCCATCGCCACCACGCTCGCGCTCGCCGGATTTCTGGCGCTGCGCTTTCACCTGTCGATATTGATTCAGAATCTCGCAACCATGCTCGGGTTGGGTTTGGGCATCGACTATGCGCTGCTGATGGTCAGCCGTTTCCGCGAAGCCCTCTCAGCCGGACACCACAGACTCAAAGCCTCGATCATCGCGGCACGGCAGGCAGGTCTCACGCTCGTGATTTCCGCCTCCACCGTTGGCATAGGATTTCTCGCGCTCCTGACGGTTCCCATCAGCGAAGTACGCTCCATCGGGATGGCGGGAGTCTTGGTCGCCGCGATCAGCGTGCTGCTCAGCAATACCATCGTGCCTGCGCTGTTGGCGCTACTTGGACCTCGGATCGATGCCGGGCGGCTCCCGTTTCGAGCGAAGCTGGACGCGGATCGTGCCGCGCTCACCGGAAGGCGCTGGAGGCGTTGGGGGCATGTGATCGTCGCGCATCCGTGGATTGCGATTCTGTTGGCCGGTGCGCCGTTGCTCCTGCTCGCGTCGCAGGCGGCGCGGCTCAGCACACGAGTTCCGGGAGGCGATTGGCTGCCGCCGGCGGCGGAATCGGTGCACGCGCTCCACACCATGGAAAAAATGGATCGATCCGGCATCGTGCAGTCGATGCGGGTGATTGTGGAGCTTCCCAAGGACTCCATCGCCGATACCGAC